>CBKWFZ010000016.1:0-15288 GCA_966673785.1 uncultured bacterium | reverse complement strand
TTGTAATCTCGGTCTCGCCATTCAGTACATCACGGAAGAAGTTGTCATCAAGATGGGCGAGGAAGCGAAGCGGTTAACCGGATCGTCCAATCTCTGCATGGCCGGAGGCGTTGCCCTGAATTGTGTTGCTAATGGTAAGCTTTACAACACGGGCATTTTTAAAGATATCTTTATCCAACCGGCGGCAGGCGATGCCGGGGGTGCCCTCGGTGCTGCTCAGGCTGCATATCACATTTACTTCGGAAAAGAACGCGTGGCGCCGAAAGGTCTCGACGGGATGAAAGGCTCATACCTTGGTCCGGAATTCTCCGACCTCGATACGGAGCTCGTTGCCCGAAAGTACAATGCGGCGGCGCTTCATTTCGATGACAGTGCTGCGCTGTGCCAGTACGTGGCACAAAAATTATCGGAAGGAAATGTGATCGGATGGATGAATGGGCGGATGGAATTCGGTCCACGCGCGCTAGGAGGAAGAAGTATCCTCGGCGATCCGAGAAGCGAAGAAATGCAGAAAAAACTTAACGTTAAAATAAAGTTTCGCGAATCCTTCAGGCCTTTCGCGCCTTCGGTACTCGCCGAAGATTGTCAGCAGTATTTTGAACACGATTCGATCTCTCCATATATGCTGATGGTGCAACCCGTAAAAAAAGAACGCAGAAAAGCGCTGCCCGAGGGATTCAGCAGTCTTTCGATCAAGGAAAAGCTGTATTACCTGCGTTCGGATATGCCTGCCATTACGCACATTGACTTTTCGGCGCGAATTCAAACCGTCCATAAAGAAACAAATCCGCGTTACTACCAGTTGATCGAGGAGTTCAAAAAACTGACAGGATACGGCGTCATCGTGAACACCAGCTTCAACGTTCGCGGCGAACCAATCATTTGTACTCCGGAGGACGCTTATCGTTGTTTCATGCGAACGGAGATGGATTTTCTCGTCGTCGGAAACTATGTTTTCGATAAAAAGGCGCAGCCGGAATGGACCGAAAAAGACAATTGGAAGCTGGAATTCACACTTGATTAACAATATTGTAGTAATTTTATAGATCAAACTTTGCTGCTATGGATTTTATCAGAGACCTTTTTGCATTCATGAGGGAAAGAAAGAAATGGTGGCTGACGCCGATCATCCTCTTGCTGATATTCCTCGGAGTACTGATCGTAATTGGTGGTGGCTCTGCGGTCGCGCCGTTTATTTATACATTATTCTAAATCGGCTTACCTCGTGCAAAATCAAGATCGCTACAAAACAATTCTTGTGATTGTTGTCGGGTTTACCGCGATCGGATGGATTATCCGTTCGCGTTGGGGAGTCGAGACTTACCTTGACAGGATTGCTCTCGCCATCGGTCTTCTGGCCATCTTTATTCCACCGGCAGCCAGGGCAATTGAATGGGCCTGGCTTAAGTTTGCCCTGGCATTGGGATGGGTCAACTCAAGGATCCTGCTTAGTATCGTTTACTTTGTATTTCTGCTTCCCATCGCTTGGCTTTCAAGATTGTTCACCAAAGATCCGTTGCGGCTTAAGGCAAAGAGTGCCGAAAGTTTGTACAACACGCGCGATCATTTATATAAACGCGAGGACCTTGAGAACATCTGGTAGGAAATGAAGGCTATTGTCCGTCTGTTGCGTATCAGGCAATGGGTTAAAAACTTGTTTCTGTTCGTCCCGACTTTTTTTGCGGGCAACCTGTTTCACGTAGATCATCTTGTGCGTTTGCTCGCAGGAGCCGCTGCATTCAGCCTTGTGGCTTCGGGAATCTACATCATTAACGATTATAAAGACCGCCATGCCGATCGGCTTCATCCGCGGAAGCGGTTGCGTCCGATAGCGTCAGGCGAGGTTGCGGAAAGTACCGCCAAATTCCTGATGGTCCTGCTTCCTGCAGCCGGACTTGCATGGAGCATTTTCATTGAGGTTAACTTCTTTTATCTCCTCCTCGCCTACGTTGTTCTAAACCTCGGATATTCCATGGGACTCAAGAACGTAGCTATACTCGATCTGTTCATTGTAGCGTTCGGGTTTTTGTTGCGTATCTACAGCGGTGGTGTAATCGTTGATGTCCCCATAACCGACTGGCTGGCCGTAATGATCCTGCTGCTTGCGCTTTTCCTCGTTACCGCCAAACGAAGAGACGATCTGATCATCAGTACCGAAACAGGAGCAGAAGTAGTACGAAAAGCCTCGCGATCGTATAACCTGGAATTTATCAACTCGTGCCTTACACTGCTTTCGGCGGTGATCATCGTTGCGTACATCATGTATACCGTATCCAACGAAGTTGTGGAAAGGTTTAACAGTTCGCATCTGTTCATGACCACCATCTTTGTGATCGCGGGTATCATGCGGTATCTGCAGATCACATTCGTCGAACAGGATAGTGGAAATCCCACGAGTGTGTTGTATAAGGATAAATTCATTCTTGTCACGATATTCGGCTGGATCGCCAGCTTCTACATCATCATTTACGCCGCGTGAAGAAACGACTTGTATTATTCGACTTTGACGGCACCATTACGACGAAGGACACCTTCCTTGAATTCATTAAGTTCTATTTCGGCAGCGCAAAGTTTGTCGCAGGCTTCGCTGTCCAGTCGCCGTGGATCGGGCTGATGATGCTCAAGGCAATTCCTAACTGGAAGGCGAAGGAGCGTGTGCTGAACTGGTTTTTTGCCGGTGAACCGCTAGAATCGTTTGATCGTAAGAGCCGCGAGTTTTGTCAGCAGATCGTACCAAAGCTCATTCGCCCTGGCGCGATGACCGCAATAGAAAAACACCGCAGCGAAGGCGCAGCAATCGTAGTAATCTCAGCATCGGCCGAGAATTGGGTGCGCCCCTGGTGCGAAAAAGCCGGCCTTGACTGTCTTGCAACACAGCTCGAAGTCATCGACGGAAAACTTACCGGAAAGATTAAAGGACTCAACTGCTACGGTCCGGAAAAGGAAAAGCGCATCAAGGCTTGCTATAACCTGAAGGATTATGACGAGGTTGTTGCGTATGGTGATTCAAAAGGCGATTTCGAAATGCTGGCTCTGGCAAATCAACAGCACTACAAGCCGTTTCGCGGGTAACGGTTTCTATTTAAACAGCAGGATTTCCATCACGGTTTCCTTAGGATTCTTTTTCCGGAACCGTTCATTGGGTGCAACGAGGAGACGAATATTATCGATGCCCGATGTTATTAGTTCATCTGTTACAGCTTTTAATCGTTCAGCGGTAAGATCGGGTGCATTGTCTTCGAGCACCATAACCTGGATGTTAACGTCTACCTCCCGCGCTACTTTGTTCGCTATATAGAACAAAAGTTCCTTATCCGAAAAAGCCAGCTCCGTCGACTTGTCCGTAAACACAATGCGTCTTGAGACATTCGGCGAGCCAAGGATCCCCGCCATTTCTTCAGCGGTTAGATAACGCTGGCCATAGGCAAGAATCTCGTTGCCCGGCACGACCTTGATCTTGTAGATATCCGCATATCTGCCTTCCCTATTGCTCGCAAAATACGCGATGCTGTCGCCATACAGGGAGAAGTATCCATCGAATCCCTTGCTGTTGATCTTATCGCCGAGGTTCCTCGGCGCAGACCACGTATCCCAGGAGTTGTAAAGCCGGTCACAATAAAAGATGTCGGCATCGCCGAGACCTTTATGACCATTACTGGAGAAGTAGAGGCGCTTTTTATCGGGAGAAAGGAACGGTGAAAATTCATATCCTGAAGTGTTCACCGACGAACCCAGATTCTTTGGCGTGGTCCAGTCGCCGGACGAATTCTTGTACGTAACATACAAGTCTTCCTCACCACGGCTGTCGCTGCCGCGCATGGAGATGAATATCACTTCAAATTCCGGGCTCGCGTAAAAACTCAGAAATCCACGCGGCTCAATATTACTGATTGGAATCAGTTCCGGCCGCGACCACGTGTTTCCTATTTTTCTGGAAAAGTAAATTCCGGACGGCTTTCCTGCGGACGTGGTCTTCATCAGGTAGATCGTGTTTCCATCGGCACTCACCCCTACGACAGCATTATTACCCTTGTCGTTGAGCTTCGGTATCGCGCCTGCTTTCGCCCATGTTTTCCGGGAGTCGTCCCACCGTGCCACCCAGATATCGGACCCGGCGAACTTTCCGCCGTCATTCTGCGGATAGAGGACGCGTGAAAAGAACATGGTCTTTCCATCAGGCGAGATCAGCGGAAAGATCTCTTCGTATTCGGTATTCACGCCGTTGCCCACAAGCTGCGGGTCAGAAAACTCCCATAGCTGAGCAAGAAGGCCCGACGGAATCAATAGCAGTAAGAATACAACCCTCACCATGTGCGTTGATTTACCTTTTTGTAGTTTCTTAATCGTGCTGCAAGCACGAGCTCATGCGTGCTGCCGGAGAATGTGCGAAGTTTTCCCAGCGAGAATTCGTAGGAATAAGCCGCAGAAAACATCGTGTTGAAATTAAACCCGCCGGTGACTACCCCGGCCTGGATATCTCTGTATGTCAGACCAAACCACGTCTTGTCCTGGAGATAACACTTAACCTGATAATCAATGATAAATTGATTATCAGTCTGCCACAAGGCCAGCACGCTGGGTTTTAAGTCGATGTCCTCATTGAGCGGAAATGCGAAGCCAGCCTGAAAGCTTCCCGAATAGAATTGTTCGGTAAATTCGACCACAGGCTCTCCAAGTACGGTGTTCCAGGGATAATAGGTCGCTCCGATATAGAAATTGTCGGAATAAATCAAAATTCCTGCCCTGGTCCAGACCGAACTTTGGTTAATTGAACCCGCTTCCAGTTTCTTATAGATGGGGTCGTTAACGTCGACGTTTTCGCCCCAGTAAAGTTCGTCGCCACCCTTCAACTGGGAGCGTTCATACATGGCCCCGGCGCCAACCGACATCATGATCTTCTCGGAAACCGGAAGATGCACAGCGTAATGGATACCGGCGCCAAACTCGCTCAACGGACCGATCTTCTCATTGAATACGTTAAACCCCAGGCCGTGATAACTTAACCTGGATCTCGGCACGATCTGCGTGAAGTTGGACCTGCTCGGACGCAGTGCGTTCACTTTCAAATCGAGTGGTTGCTTTGTTCTGAAGTTGATGGCCAGATTCGAGAACTGTGGAGCGTCATTGCCAAACGCGGCCCATTGATACCGGTGTCCCAGCTTAATATCCAGGAAGTTTTCAATGCCTGTAAATGCCGGATTGTACACAGGCGCAAACTGAAAAGGTTGTCCGGTATGAGGAATGTACTGGGCGAAACCTATTCCGCATAAAATTGTCAGACAAAACGTGATAATACCTGTTAGTTTCATTGCTCCTCGCGTAATATCGTTACCGTTCCGTTATAGGTGATTTTTCCGTAGCGCAGATCAATCACGAAGAAATACGTGCCGACCGGAAGATAAGTGCCCTCTTTCTTTCCATCCCAGGGCGATGCAAATCCCTCGGTTTCAAAAATAAGTTTGCCCCGTTGATCGAAAATGCGGATCACCGCATCGTTGTATGGCTCAAGTCCGGCATCGTCCGGGAAAGGCCAGACATCGTTCATGCCGTTTCCGTCGGGGGTGAAGACCTGTGGGATATTCAACTGAACGAAATCGAAAGTCAGATTGATTTGTCGTTCCGCAATTTCGCTTGTGCCAGTCGCATCGCTTATTTTGATATACACTGTTCTAGGGTCGTCAATGATATCCTGAAGATTGATGAATGTGTATGTAATGCTACGGATTGCTTCCTCATACTCTTCCACCGACGCGACACCGGTGAGCGTCAAAATGCCCTGGGTGTCGTCAAAAACTCCCTTGATCTTCGACGTGTTGTTAAAACTTAGCAAATCGTGATTCAGGTCGTAGTTCGGTCTCTGGAAGCCTATTTCAGCGCTCACAATGTCATCATCTTCTGCATCCTCCGCCTGGAAGCTGGGAGTAAAAATTTGTGCCACTTCCCTGCCGATGTCATACACAAGCGGGTCAGCCTCAAGGAACGTGATCCGGGGAGGATCATTTACCGGTATGATAGTGAAATGAACATAGCTATCCGCACCACTGGAGCTGAAAGCATCTCGTACCCTGAAATACGCGGTGTCGAGGCCGTTGTAGTCGGGTGACGGCGTATAAAGAAGGCCTTCCAGTTCGCTTACCGTTATATCCTGGTTCAGCACGACGGGCACGGTTCCGAGATAAAGCGTTCCGTGCCGCGGAAGTTCTGTAAAAAACACCGCATTCAGGGGGTGATCATCAGGGTCCGAATAGGCCAGCACGAAATTATCCGCCGATAACACTAGCGAAACATCTTCATTGGTCTGGACACCAAAATCGGTCGATGCCGGTCTCCGGTTGATGTTGAGCACATAGGTCTGTTCATCAACGATGGAGGCGCCATCGCGGAGCTGAATCGTGACATTCGAAGAGGTGGCGCCTGCAGGTGGCGTTCCACCGAGAGTTGCAGTGTTCTTGCCTGTGCTGGTTATAGTTGCCCACGCCGGCTTTTGCGTCGCGACGAATGACAGCGTTTCTTCGACAGGCGTTATTGCAATGTTATACGCGTAAGGCTCTCCGGCCACGGCAATAGTCGGAGGTGTCGAGGTGATGACGACATTGACAATTTCGATCTGAAACGTACGCGTAAACTCGTTCAACCCTGCGTCTACAGCCTTCACCGTAATTTCAACAATACCGGATTGGTTTAGTTGTGGCTTGAAAGTAAGCGTGGCTGTCGGACCGGTTCCGGAATACGTGATAGTGGGATGGGGAATCAATGCCGTATTGGCTGAAACCGCCGAAAGGAGAACCTGCTCAGTCTCCTGTGGTCCGGGGGAGATTCCTGTTATCGTTACTGCTTTCGAGGCTGCGTTTCGCAAAACGCGCTGATCGGCAATCGCATCAAATACCGGAGGATCGTTAACATTCGCGATCGTAACAGTTATCGTCGCAGTATTCGATTTGGCACCGAGGTTATCGCGGACATTGTAAGTCGCAGTGGCAGTCCCGAAAACATTCCCCGCAGGAGTAAACGTAACCGCTCCTGTTGCAGCGTTCCTGGTGAAGGTTCCCTGAGCCGTGGTGAGCGTACCGTCAACAGCGTCGGTACCCGGGACCAAATCAACCGTGGCCGGATCCAACGTTCCGTCTACATCGGTATCGTTAGCGATAACATTGATAGTGACAGCGGTCTCTTCAGGCGTGGTCGCAGCATCGTTATTTGCAACAGGGGCATCGTTTACCGGCGATACAGTAACTGTGAGGGTGGCGATATTTGACGTTACGCCGATGTTGTCATTCACCGTATATGAAACGACAGCGCTACCGCTGAAATTCAACGCCGGTGTAAATGTCACCACACCTGTCCCGTTTACAACAAAGGTTCCTTCCGGCCCAGCGATCGAATTCTGTATCCCTCCTACTGTCGGATTAAGATCAACCGTTGACGTCACGATCGTACCATCGTCGGTATCATTACTTAATACGTTTACAGATATCGGGGCATCTTCAGTTGTTGTGACTGCATCATCATTCGCCACCGGGGGTTGATTAACGAAGTTGACAAGAATGCTGATCGTCGCGTTGTTGCTTTTTGCTCCCAGATTGTCGGCTACATTATACGTGATAGTAGAAGTACCGCTGAATGCCGGCACAGGCGTAAACGTCAATGTACCTGAATTGTCCACTGAATAGGTGCCGCTCGCAATGGTCCTCGTTTTGTCAACGGCACCTGTCGCGGGATTGAGGTCTATCGTGGCCGCGTTAATCGTTCCATCGACGTCAAGGTCGTTCGTGAGCAGGTTCAGGGTTATGCTCTGTCCCTGCGGTGTGCTCGCGACATCGTTGTTCGCGACTGGAGGATCGTTCACGGCATTAACAACAACGGTGATCGTGGCAGGGTCCGAAACCGCTCCGTCATTATCGCTTACCGTATAGGTAATGATCACCGTCCCGAAGAAATTGCTTACGGGAACGAACGTCACGACTCCCGACGCGTCGACCGAAAACGTTCCTTCCGCAACGGTCAGTCCCGTCTGAATCCCTGCCGCCGATGGATTCAGATCGACCGAATTCACGACGATGGTTCCGTCAGCATCTGTGTCATTACCAACCACGTTGATGACGGCGCTGTTGTCCTCATTGACGGTTCTGCTGTCATTTACGGCAACAGGCTTATCATTGATGGGACTCACCGTTATGGTAATCGTCGCGGGGTCCGATGTTGAGCCCTCATTATCAGTCACCGTGTACTGGATCGAAGCAGTTCCATTGAAATTGGTCACGGGAGTAAACAGAACCGAACCGGTCGCATCGACAGTAAACGTTCCCTGCGGCGTCGACCTGGTATTCTGGATCCCGTTGGACGAAATGTTCAGATCCACGGTTGCCGGATTTATGCTGACGTCGTCCGTGTCGGTGGCGACAACCGAGAGACTCACCGGTGTGTCTTCCGTCGTCGTGGTCGCATCGGGATTAGCTACGGGTTTTTGATTGATATGGATAACGGTAACAGTGATCGTCGCCTCATTGGATCGTACTCCCTCGTTATCGGCTACCGTATACCCGATGCTGACAACACCGAAATAATTCGTCACCGGTGAAAAGGTTACTGTTCCCGAAGAATTGACCGTGAACGTCCCCTCCGTCATGGTCCGTGAGTTCTGAGTTCCGGCGGTGCCTGGATCAAGGTCGACACTGGCTGTGTTAAGTGAGCCGTCGTCGGTGTCGTTTGCCAGGATATTAAACGACGTCGCATTATTCTGATTCGTCGAAACGGCATCGTTCACTGCGACGGGAGCATCATTTATCGCCAGGACTGTTATGGTAATTGAAGCCTCGTTGGAAATCGCGCCCGTATTGTCGGCAACGGTATAGCGGATCACCGCCGAGCCGTTGAAATTAGTTGCCGGGGTAAAGGTTAGTATGCCACCGCTTACGGAGTATGTTCCACTGGCCGTTGTGCGTGTTGACTGAACACCGGGCACCGTTACATCGATATCAACTGCAGCGGCGTTCAACGTTCCGTCAACATCGGTATCATTGGCTAAAAGGTTGATCGTCACCGCAACGTCCTCGCTGGTGGTCGCCGCATCATTCACCGCCACCGGAAGATCATTCACGGAGGTTACGGTAATCGTCACCGTGGCGCTATTTGACGTTAGGCCGTCGTTGTCGTCAACCGTATAGGAAAACACGACGGTTCCGTTGAAGTTTGCAGCAGGCGTATAGGAGACCACCCCCGAAGGATTGACTGAAATGCTTCCTCCGGCCAGTGAAAGCGAAAGCTGCTGACCTGCTGTCGACGGATCGAGGTCCACCGTTGTCGGATCAATCGTTCCGTCTGCATCGGTATCATTGCCGACGATATTGAGCGAGACTGCCACGTCCTCATTGGTCGTCACAGCATCGGCGTTTGCAACCGGCACATCGTCACTCGCACTGACTGTAATGGTGACCGTTGCCGAATTCGAAACAAGACCGTTGTTGTCTTCCACAGTGTACTGAAAAGAAACCGTGCCGTTGAAGTTTGCCGTTGGCGTGTAGGTGATAACACCTGACGCATCGACTGCAATAGTACCACCAGTCACCGAAACGGAAGTCTGCCGTCCACCCATAGACGGATTCAGGTCAACGGTTCCGGCATTGATTGTTCCGTCAACATCCGTATCGTTAGTCACAATATTCAGCGTAACCGGCGTATCCTCAATAGTCGACACAGCGTCTGCGTTTGCGACGGGCGCATCGTTCACCGGATTAACCGTAATCGTCACGGTGGCTTCATTCGAACTGAGTCCTGCATTGTCAGCTACGGTGTAATTAAAAGTTACAGGACCGTTGAAGTTCGCATTGGGCGTGAACGTAACCACGCCCGAGCTATTCACTGACAGGCTTCCGGACGCGAGCGTTCGCGATGCCTGCTGGCCGGCAGTTCCCGGATCAAGATCGACACTGGCCGCGTTAATGGTACCGTCCGCGTCGGTGTCATTGGCCACCACATTGATATTGACCGGCGTATCTTCGTTGGTCGACGCGGCGTCGGCATTAGCCACGGGCGCGTCGTTCGTCGCGTTTACCGTTACGGTAACGGTAGCGTTATTCGAGAAGAGGCCCTCATTGTCGGCCACGCGATAGCTGAACGTAATGGTGCCACCGAAGTTCACATTCGGAGTAATGGTCACGACTCCGGATCCATCGACGGTGACGGTTCCGCCCGTCGGCGTGATTGATGTCTGCTGTCCGGCAACGGCGGGATTCAGGTCTACAGTCGCACCGTTAACGGTTCCATCTACGTCAGTATCATTGCTGATCAGGTTCAGTGTGACAGGCACGTCCTCATTAGTTGACACCACATCCGCGTTGGCAACCGGAGCATCATTCACTGAGTTTACGGTAATTGTAACGGTAGCTTCATTTGAAACCAGACCCAGGTTATCTGCAACGGTATAATTGAACGTCACAGGGCCATTGAAATTGGCATTTGGCGTAAACGTGATCACACCCGAAGCATTTACCGTCACGCTTCCCGATGCCAGCGTCGCACTGGATTGTTGACCTGCGGTTCCCGGCTCGAGATCAACCGATGCCGCATTGATCGTACCATCGGGATCAGTATCATTGCTTACAATATTAAGAGAGACAGGCGTGTCCTCGTTGGTTGCGACAGCGTCCGCATTGGCCACCGGCGCATCATTGGTGGCATTCACCGTAATGGTGACAGTGGCGGTGTTTGAAGGGAGTCCTTCGTTGTCCGAAACACGATAACTGAATGTTATGCTGCCATTGTAATTTGCGTTCGGCGTAACGGTGATCACTCCCGAAGCGTCAACGGTCACACTTCCGCCTGTTGGCGTAACTGATGTTTGCTGGCCCGCGAGTGCCGGGTTGAGATCGACCGAGGCCGCGTCAATTGTGCCGTCCACATCGGTATCGTTGCTTACGATATTCAACATTACGGGGGTGTCTTCATTGGTAGCCACCGCATCAGCATTGGCCACGGGCGCGTCATTTACTGCATTAACGGTAATGGTGACGGTAGCCTGATTTGACGTCAGACCCGCATTGTCCTGAACCGTGTACTGCAACGTAACAATTCCGTTGAAATTAGCGGTCGGCGTATAGGAAAGCACCCCGCCCGCATTCACGGACAGGCTACCGGAAGCCAGAACAAGCGTCGTCTGTTGCCCGGGCGTCGACGGATCCAGATCCACCGAAGAAGCGACGACACTACCATCGGAATCACTGTCGTTGCCGACGATGTTGAGATTCACCGGCACATCTTCGTTGGTCGATGTCGCGTCCGCATTGGCCACCGGCGGATCATCTCCCGCCGTCACCGTTATTGTAACGGTCGCGGTATTGGACCGTAGCCCGGCATTATCTGCAACCGTATATGAAAAACCGGCGACGCCATTGAAATTCGCAACAGGGGTAAATGTGATTACACCGGAGGCGTTGACACTAACGGATCCCCCGGCTAAAGAAAGTGAAGTTTGTACGCCCGCAGTAACCGGATCAAGATCTACGGACGTGGCGTCGATGGAGCCGTCCACATCCGAATCGTTACTCACGAGATTAAGATTGACGGGCGTGTCCTCCGGCGTTGAGATCGCATCGGCAACGGCAACGGGCGCATCGTTGACCGCGTTTACCGTAATGGAAATCTGGGCTGGTGAAGATGCCGATCCCTCGTTATCAGCAACGGTGTACGTAATAGTTACGGGGCCGTTAAAATTCAGCACCGGCGTAAACGTAACGAGACCTGATCCATCCACCGAAAAATTTCCGCCTGCAACCGCGAGCGTTGTCTGGATTCCGGGCGAACCGGGATCAAGGTCGACAGACCCTGCATTTATCGTTCCGTCTACATCGTTATCGTTTGATACGACATTGAACGAAACAGGCGTGTCTTCATTAGTCACCGCATTATCAGCAGTAGCTACCGGTGCGTCGTTCACTGAAGTAACGGTAATGGTGACAGTCGCGGCGTTCGAAGTCAGACCTTCGTTATCGTTGACTGTGTAAGTAAAGGACACAGGGCCGTTAAAATTCAGGACCGGCGAATATGAAATAATGCCCGATGCGTCGACGGTAATCGTACCCCCGGCATGAGCAAGCGAATTTTGAATACCGGGAACGGCAGGTTGAAGATCCACAGAAGCCACATTGATCGTGCCATCCGAATCCGTGTCATTGCTGACGAGGTTAAGCGCGACTGGCGTATCCTCATTGGTTGCTATCGCATCGGCGTTGGCCACGGGTGCGGCGTTCACGGCGTTGACTGTTATCGTGACCGTTGCAGCGTTTGAAGTGGATCCGTCCGTGTCATTGACGGTGTACGAAAATGAAACGATACCACTGAATCCGGGTGAAGGCGTGAATGTGATCGTGCCGGAACCATCAACCGTCACATTTCCACCCGTTGGTGATATAGAGGTTTGAATGCCTATGGTCCCGGGATCGAGATCAACCGTTGCTGCATCAACACCCGTGTCATCGGAATCATTCGCAACGAGATTGAGCGTAACCGGTTCATCTTCATTTGTGCTGGTGGCATCTGCGTTGGCCACAGGCGGGGTATTCACGCTGGTGATGGTAACCGTTATTGTGGCCGAGTTGGATTTGGCTCCTTCGTTGTCTTCGATCGTGTACGAAGTACTGGCACCCCCGTTCAGATTGAGCAATGGCGTGAACGTTACAACGCCGGCGTTAGCAGTCCAGGTGCCCTGCAGGGTAACACGCGTATTCTGGTTACCGGGCAGGATCGGATCGAGATCAATTGTTGAAGTTTGCAGAGTGCCGTCGATATCCGAGTCATTTGCCGTGATCGCGATATCAACCGGCGTATTTTCAGGTGTCGTGGCAGCGTCATCAACAGCCACCGGTGCATCGTTTACACTCGAAACGGTAACGGTTATCGTGGCTGTTCCGGCTGAATTTAAGAGGTTATCGTTAACACTGTAGTCACGTGTTACCACACCATTGAAATTCGCCGCGGGGGTGAAGGTTACATTCCCCAGATTGTCGGCGACAAAATTTCCATTTGGCAGATCAACCATTATCTGGCGGCCGGGAGTAGCTATGTCGAGGTCGACGGAGGCCACATCAATTCCGTCCGGATCTGAATCGTTCGCCGTTACGGAAAAGCCAAGCGGCGTATCCTCATTCGTCGCAACGTCATCATTTACCGGCTGTGCCAGCACGGCAAAATGCCAGAATACCGCGAATAGCAGGGAAAGCAGGTATGGGGTTCGCATAACTATCAGACAGACCGGCAAAAATAAGAGAATTAATCTATATACGCCCTCAAAATTGATTGTAACTCGTAAGTTTGGGGCAAATTTCAAGAGCTGCATGCATACACTTTTCCTCGTCTTGTTCTGGAGCGGAATTTTCATTGTGTTCTACACATACCTCGGGTATGGAATCGTCATCTTCGTTTTGTCCAAAATCCGTCGGCGAAAAACGGTCCCGGATATTGTGAGAGACGACGAATTGCCCGAAGTCACTTTGGTGGTGGCCGCATACAATGAGGAAGCTTTTATCACAAGCAAGGTTCAAAACTGTCTTGAACTGGATTATCCAACGAACAAACTCACATTGTTGTTTGTAACGGACGGATCCACAGACAGGACCCCGGAGATTCTGCGACAATATTCTCAAATCAGACTATTTCACGAAGACGCCCGCAAAGGGAAAATCCATGCCGTTAATCGCGTGATGGGCGATGTGAAGACCCCGGTAACGATATTCTGCGATGCAAATACATTTCTCAATCGCGAGTCCATTAAAAAAATTGTGCGGCACTACCAGGACCCGACCGTTGGCGGAGTCGCAGGTGAAAAGCGGATTTTTACCAAAGAAAGTGACAATGCCTCGGGCTCAGGAGAAGGATTGTACTGGAAATACGAATCGTTCCTGAAGCGGAAAGACGCCGAGGTGTATTCCATAGTCGGGGCCGCCGGAGAATTGTTTTCAATCCGAACCGCGTTGTATGAAGCTCCTGCGGAGGACATGATCATTGAGGACTTTTATATGAGCCTCCGCATTGCCGCGAGAGGATACCGGTTCGCGTATGAACCGGATGCATACGCGACTGAAACGGCTTCAGCGTCCGTTGAGGAGGAATGGAAACGCAAGGTACGCATATGCGCGGGAGGGTTTCAGGCTATGGGCAGGCTCCAGTATCTGCTCAACCCGTTCCGGTACGGCATTCTGACATTCCAGTACATTTCGCATCGCGTGTTAAGGTGGACGCTGGCCCCGCTGGCTCTTCCGCTCGTATTCGCGTCAAATATCGCACTGGCGCTTTCTGCGAATCCCTACTACGCGTTGATGTTCACGCTCCAGGTCATGTTCTATGCATTTGGGTTAGTGGGATACATCCTGCGGAACCAGCCGATCGCGATCCGCGGTTTTTTCGTGCCGTATTACTTTTGTGTAATGAACGCCGCCGTTTATGCCGGTCTTGCGCGATTTCTTCGTGGGAAACAAAGTGTGGTATGGGAACGGGCACAGCGTGCGGAACTGGATCGGGTCGGTGATGTGCCGTCAGGAAACAATTAAGTGTTGACTAATTCACGATCTCGCCTAATTTTGCAGGCCTAACACGAGGATTATGGGCCGCATTTTTGAAAAGAGAAAGCACAAAATGTTCGCGCGTTTTGACCGGATGGCCAAAGCGTTCACGCGCATCGGAAAAGACATATCGATCGCTGTAAAGCATGGCGGCCCTCTTCCGGAGAACAACCCCAAACTTCGGCTCGCGATACAAAACGCAAAGGGCGCGAACATGCCCAAAGACCGTGTTGAGGCGGCGATCAAACGGGCATCTTCCAAAGAAGAAAAGGATTTCCAGGAAGTTACTTACGAGGGCTACGCACCGCACGGAGTTCCAGTGATCGTCGAGTGTGCCACCGACAACCCTACACGCACGGTTGCGAACGTGCGGCTGCATTTTTCGAAGAACGGCGGAAGCATGGGGAACTCGGGATCAGTTGCTTTTATGTTTGAACGCAAAGGCGTTTTCAAGTTCGATCCGTCCGCGCTAAACCTCGACGAAATCGAACTTGATCTGATTGACGCGGGCGCTGAAGAAATCGAACGCGGAGAAGAGGAAACGGTGATATATACCAAGTTCACCGAATTCGGTCACATGCAGAAGTTTCTCGAAGCCCGGAATCTGGAAGCGAAAAATTCTGAGCTTCAATACATACCTTCCACTACAAAAGAGCTGACTGACGAAGAGCAGGACGAGGTGTTCAAGCTGATCGAGGCCCTGGAAGGAGATGACGACGTGCAGAACGTCTATCAC
>CBKWFZ010000015.1:0-15470 GCA_966673785.1 uncultured bacterium | reverse complement strand
AACACGCGCTTAAGTGAAAAATCACCGACCGCGAAAACCAGCGTCGGGTCCGCCTGCAACGGCATGCCTGTCTTCAATCGGTTCATGTAAAGGCTCGCGATCAGTGGTGCTTCATCGGTACGGACACTTTCCGCCTGCACGATTGATGCCAGCACCGAGACTTCAAATGGCGTCAACCCGATTTCGTTAGCCTTGACGAGCCGCTCATCGCTCCAGAATTTCTCGTATTCCGAATACATCCGCTCGACGAGCTGGTCAGCCGAAACGTTGTAGTACACTTCATACGTATTGGGTATGAACATGCCGATGATGTTATCCTTGTTAAAGCCATGGGGATTATTGCGCGCGAAATTGATCAGCGCCACGCGGAATTCGTCCGGCGTCATGGCGAGGTTCTTCGTGATCTTTTCAGCCAGATCTTCGACCAGCCGCACGTTGTTGATCGTAACGTTCACAGCATTGTTGTTGCCCAGGCGCAATGTGCGGATAGCTTCAAGGTTGGTCATGTTCTTTCGAAGCATGAACTTCCCGGGCTTCACGCGCTCGTCGTAGTCCATCAGGCGCGCGAGAAAGCTGAAAGAAATCAGGTCATTCACGTAACCGCCCTCGTGGAGCTGCTGCTGAACGTCCTTAAACGTCGCATTGTTCCGGATAACAAGGGCACGGTCGGGTTTCTCCACCAAAATGTTCGGGGTATACACAATCTGATATCCGTAAAATGCAAAGGATATCCCGAGTATCGCAATCAGCAGAAAGAGAATCAGACGCTTACTAGGTCTCATACAAAATAAAAAGAGGTCAAAATTACAAAATTGATTTCATAATGTTTTACCACCTTTGCGGGGAACGCCAGTTCATTTGAGTATGCCTTTACCTTCAACGCCATATGCCTGCTTCGCTTATCGCCATTCATCCCGGGAATCCTGAAGAACGGAAGATCAATCAGGTCGTAGACGTGCTGCGTAATGGCGGGATCGTCATCTACCCGACCGACACCATTTATGGTATCGGTTGTGACCTGATGAACCGGAAGGCCGTCGAAAGGCTTTGCAGGGTACTCGGGATCAAACCGCAGAAGCTCGACCTGTCGTTTATCTGCCAGGATCTTAGCCACGTCTCGCTTTATGTCAAACGAATGGATACGCCCGTATTCAAGCTATTAAAAAAAGCGTTGCCGGGTCCTTACACCTTTATCCTGGAATCGAGTAGTAAAGTCCCGCGGATCCTTGAAATCAATAAAAAAACCGTTGGCATCCGGATACCGGATCACCCGATACCGCTGGCTATTGTGGCCGGACTGGGAAACCCATTGATCACATCTTCCATAAAGGACGACGACAAGATCAAGGCGTACACAACCGACCCGGAGGAAATTTACGAGGACTTCAAGCATCAGGTTGACCTGGTCATCGACGGCGGCGTTGGGAACAACGTACCCTCCACTGTGGTCGACTGCACCGGACCGGACTTCGTAATTGTGAGGCAGGCCGCGGGAAACATTGACCAATATCTTTAACGGCCTGCGGGACTGACCAGGAAGGAGTGACCAAACGGCCGTGCAGGAGTTGGCAAATGGCAAAAAAGCATTTTTGACCTTACATTCCTGCTGCCTACTTTGGCGGAAACTTCGGAATTGACTTCACTTTCAGAACTTCATTACCTTCCGGCGCTTGCGTTCTTCTCTGCTATTCATGGCAAACCCGTGTTTATGGCGGAACGGTTTGAGCATTTCGAGAAGCAGAGCTACCGCAATCGTTGTTATATCAACACCAGCCAGGGAACCACAGCGATGGTCATTCCGTTAACAGGCAAACACGGGAAGACACGCATCGACGAAGTCCGGATCGATTACACGCAGAAGTGGTTGAATAACCACTGGCGAACGATCTGGTCGGCGTACGGTAAGGCGCCATTTTTCGAGTATTATGAGAGCGATCTCCGTGACGTTCTTGAAAGGCGGCACGTTTTCCTTTACGACCTGAATCTGGAGCTGCTGACAATGTGTCTACGCTGGTTGCGCTGGGAAATTGAAATTCGGGAAACTTTGTCGTACCATAAAGAATATCCGCCTGACATTTACGACATAAGAAACAGGATACATCCGAAAGATAACGCGTATATCAACCGGATCTACACGCCGGTGCCGTACCACCAGGTTTTTGGCAACTCATTTGCACACAACCTAAGCATAATCGATCTGATCTTTTGTTGTGGTCCGGAAGCAGGCCGTATTTTACGTGACTCCCGAAAGCAGGAGTGAACAATTACCATATATACGGTGTTTCTTACCTGGTATTAAATCTTGAGGATTAGATAGCATAGAACAGACAAAAAACTTTACATTTACACTTATCAATTCACTTTTATAATATATGGAGGCTAAATTTTCCAACCGGGTGAAAGAAGTGATTTCACTAAGCCGGGAAGAAGCGTTGAGACTGGGGCATGACTACATCGGCACCGAACATCTTATTCTCGGCATGATCCGGGAAGGAGAGGGCGTTGCAGTCGGCGTGCTAAAGAAACTCGGCGTTCCCCTGGACGAGTTGCGCAGTGAGATCGAAAAGATCTCAAAAGGAACGGCAACTCACCAGATAAAGAACCTGGCGAACATCCCGCTTACCAAAGCGTCGGAGAAAGTTCTCAAGATCACTTACCTGGAAGCAAAAATATTCAAGGCGCAATTGATCGGCACCGAGCACCTGCTCCTGTCAATCCTGCGCGATCAGGATAATCTGGGAACCCAGATCCTGAACAAGTTCGATGTCAATTACGAGACGGTTAAAGAAATGCTCGAGTACCAGAACGAAGGGCCGATGGCATCATCCGATACCGATGATCCGGACGACGACTCTTCGAAAATTTTTGGTGGCGCCGGTGCAGGCGGAAAAGAGAAGAAAGGTACTGAGAAGTCACGGACTCCCGTACTTGATAACTTCGGCCGCGACCTGACGCGTCTCGCTGAAGACAATAAGCTCGATCCCATCGTCGGTCGTGAGAAAGAAATTGAACGGGTGGCTCAGATCCTTTCACGGCGTAAGAAAAACAACCCGATCCTTATTGGCGAACCGGGTGTGGGTAAGACCGCGATTGCCGAAGGACTCGCGCTCCGCATTATCCAGAAAAAGGTTTCACGGGTGCTGTTCGGAAAACGCGTTGTCACCCTCGACCTCGCTTCGCTGGTAGCCGGTACAAAATACCGCGGCCAGTTCGAAGAACGAATGAAGGCCGTTATGAATGAGCTGGAAAAATCTCCGGATGTAATCCTGTTCATTGATGAGCTTCATACGATTGTTGGAGCCGGTGGAGCATCCGGATCGCTTGATGCATCCAATATGTTCAAGCCTGCGCTCGCAAGAGGTGAGATTCAATGCATCGGAGCAACAACACTCGATGAGTATCGTCAGTACATAGAGAAAGACGGAGCGCTCGCCAGACGTTTCCAGATGGTTATGGTTGATTCCACAACGCCGGAAGAAACGATCCAGATTCTCGAGAACATTAAGGAAAAATACGAAGATCACCACCACGTGATTTATACCAAGGAGGCGATCGAATCATGCGTGAAGCTTTCGGATCGCTACATCAGCGACCGCTACCTCCCGGATAAGGCGATTGACGTACTTGACGAAGCAGGAGCACGCGTGCACATCAACAATATCCACGTTCCTGAAGAAATCGTGAAGCTTGAGGAGGCGATCGAGGATGTGAAAAAGGAAAAGAACCGCGTGGTTAAGAGCCAGAAGTACGAGGAGGCAGCACAACTCCGCGATCGTGAAAAGAAGCTTATCGAGCAATTGGAGATCGCGAAAGCAAAGTGGGAGGAAAAAACACGTACCGAGAAATACACGGTTAATGAAGATAACGTCGCGGATGTTATCGCGATGATGACTGGTATCCCTACCAAGCGGATTGCCCAGAAAGAAAGCAATAAGTTGCTGAATATGGGTGAAGAGCTGAGTGGCAAGGTTATCGGTCAGGAAGAGGCGATCAGAAAACTTGTAAAGGCGATCCAGCGTACGCGCGTAGGATTGAAAGATCCGAGGAAACCGATCGGCTCGTTTATTTTCCTGGGCCCGACCGGTGTTGGTAAGACGGAACTTGCAAAGGTTCTCGCTACCTATCTGTTCGACAAGGACGACGCGCTTGTTCGTATCGACATGAGTGAATACATGGAGAAGTTCTCTGTTTCACGTCTCGTCGGCGCGCCTCCGGGTTACGTCGGCTACGAAGAAGGTGGACAGTTAACTGAAAAGGTCAGAAGGAAACCGTACTCCGTCGTGTTGCTCGATGAGATCGAGAAAGCTCACCCGGATGTGTTCAATATCCTCTTGCAGGTGCTCGACGACGGTATCCTTACCGACGGACTGGGTCGACGCGTTGATTTCAGGAATACGATTATTATCATGACATCGAACATCGGTGTGCGTGACCTTAAGGACTTCGGAACCGGTATCGGTTTTGCGACCACGTCGAAGCGTGAGAGCGAAGAAGAACACATGAAAGCCACGATACAGAACGCGTTGAAGCGCGCCTTCAGCCCGGAATTCCTCAATCGTCTGGATGATGTAATTGTGTTCAACTCGCTGCAACGTGAGCACATTCACAAGATCATCGATATTACACTTAAGAAACTTTTCGATCGCATCATTCAGTTGGGATACAATGTCGAGCTCACGGATAAGGCGAAAGACTTTCTTGCAGAGAAAGGTTACGATCAGCAATTCGGAGCAAGACCGCTGAACCGCGCGATTCAAAAGTATCTCGAAGATCCGGTAGCTGAGGAGATCTTGAAAGGTGAAGTTGAAGAAGGCGGAACTATTGCCGCGGATTATGATGGCAAGGGTGATGCGCTTACGATTAAAGTGAAGAAGACGAAATCTTCTTCGTCGAAGGAAAAGAAAAGTGAGTAAAATTTAGTTTCTGAATAGAAAAAGGCCCCCGAAAGAGGGCCTTTTTCTATTCAATAGCTGCCGAAGAATTTACGCGTGAACCACTCCATTGAAATAAATGCGAGAGCAAGCCAGAATACCCATTTGAGGTTAACAAGGCTGTCGTAGGTTTCCTCCGAATGAATTATGTTCGTTGCCTCCTTTGCAACAAGGTTGTCGTGCAGTGCAGATAGATCGCCGGCCGCGTAGAACTGACCGCCGGTTTTACCGGCAAGTTTTCTTAATAAATCGAAATCGGCTGTAAGATTCTGAAGTTCGGTTTGCTTAGCTACCACGGCGAACTCACCCCGTACCTCCTCCGTTGTTCCGTTGATCACAGTCGATGCGCGATAACGGTGTATTCCCTCATCCAGATCGCCGATTTGATATCGGTTATTCCCGGGACTGGTTACATAACTATAGTTCCGCGTTCTTTCGGACTCATTCCGAACTTCGATGGCGATCTCATTTCCATACACCGGTTCGAAAATATCGTTGTACACCTGACTCTCAAAAATGACCGGCTCCGTTTCGGAGAAGTCCTGACGAATCGGATAACTCTTGAACTTACGTTTGTCGTCGGTTGTGCTCAGGTATTGGATCAGCTTGTTGAACAGTTCATCAAAGCCAGCCGTTTTTTCCGTTCGGTCAAACTCATTCAGGCGCCAGCGCCACAGTCCTTCTCCAAGCATCAGTCCGATGCGACGACCATCCTGGTTGTCGACCGCAAGCAGCGGCTTATTCGTGGCAACGCTTCCGACCTTCTGAAAGAGCAACGGTGTAGCTGATCCGCGAACACCGATCTTTCCGAAATGAACGGATACCGGCGGGAAATCCTGAAACACTGTGGTGGCTTCCGGACTAAGCGAGAAGTTGCTGAACGACGCGTTGACAACGGGCGTAACCTGATCGAATTCGCGTGACTGTGATTCAATCCTTATGGGCAAATCGTTTTGAGCCAGAAGTCTCAGGTCGGTTTGCTGCCCCGCGATGAAAAGAAGCGATGCTTTCGTTTTGAGAAACTGCTGGAAGACAGCGGTCGTCTTACCGCGCAGATCGGGAGCCTGATGGAAAATGACAAGATCAACTTTGTCGGGCTGAACGCTCTTTATGTCGTCTTCACGAAGGCCGGGTATGTGAAGCAGAAACTCGTAGTTTGAATTTTGCTCGACCACCTCGCGCAACGGTTTTATATCCGGGTGTGCCGCTGGTGCCACCAGCAGGATCTTCTTTTTTCCTTCGACCACCTCGACGAACACGGATGTTCTGTTGTTGAGCGTGTTGCTTTCACCCGGTTGTTCTTCGATGCGTATATCGAGTTTCTGAATTCCCTGTTCATCCGCCGATGGCGTGAAGTCGAATGTGAGAAGCGTATTGTCGCCAGCATTTTTTGTTTCCTGGGCAACGATCTTTCCCTTCTGAGACAAGGTCACCTTTACCGGTTGATTTATGAAGTTCCTGGCCTGAACCTCCACGCGCACCGGAAACTTGTTACCCTGGTAGGCAATCCGGTTATACGATACGTTGCGGATCGCGAGATCGGTTCGCTGAATCGAATCGCCCAGACCGACTGCGTATACCGGGAAGTTGTAGTTCCCATATAGTGGTGATAACCCGGTTGTGTAAATTCCGTCGGTTGCAAAAACGACGCCACTGATGTTTCTTCCTTCGTTCCGCTGTACGATGTTTCTTAAAGCAGAGTGCAGGTCTGAGTTTGCGCCGTCGAAGGTGTCATTGTTTGTCTCGTCGCCATCGAGGTTTACCGATTTTACTTCAAAGCCTTTTTCGGTGAGTTCTCCCGCGAGTTCATTTAGCCGTGTATTAATTCCAGCAAGCGTAACCGAGTCGGTTGTTTGCGCTACGGACGAAGAGTTGTCCTTGAGGATTACCATTACCGGCTTTTCGAAATAGTTCGAGATCTGGCGGACGACGGGGCCCAGCAGCAAAAACATCAGCAGGAACAACATGATGAACCGGAAGCCGAACAGCACATGGTTCCATGTCTTTGACCAGGGGCTTTTGGAGTTATACAAAAGGAAAGCGATCCCGCCTGCGAGTGCCGCGCAGACAAAGACAAACCAGGGAGAGCTGTCCAGAATGATGCGTTGGTGTTCCATGTGATTCCGTTAAATTATACTAACGTACCGCTGGGCGAAACCTTTTTTACGTTAATAACCGTATTTCTCTTTCCAGAGGGTTCGCAGGTATTTGCGCAGCTCCTCCTCCCGGGCATTCTTTCCGGGATCGTAAAACTTTGTTCCGCTGATCTTTTCCGGCAAAAACTCCTGGTTGGCGAAGTTACTCTCGAAGTCGTGTGAATATTTATACCCCTTGCCGTAGTTCATATCCTTCATCAGGCGGGTTGGCGCGTTGCGTATCGCCAGGGGAACGGGCAGATCGCCGGTCCGGTGCACGGTCTGGATGGCGTTCTCAATAGCCATGTAACTTGCATTGCTTTTCGGAGAGCTCGCCAGATATACCGCGCATTGCGACAGAATTATCCGCGCCTCGGGATAGCCGATCACGTTTACCGCCTGGAATGTGTTGGTCGCCATGATCAGCGCGGTCGGATTTGCATTGCCGATGTCTTCCGAAGCGAGGATCACCATCCGGCGTGCGATAAACTTGACGTCTTCGCCTCCCTCTACCATCCGGGCAAGGTAATAGACGGCGGCGTTCGGATCACTGCCCCGGATCGATTTAATGAACGCCGAAATGATATCGTAGTGTTGTTCCCCGCTTTTGTCGTAAATGGCGATGTGTTTTTGCGCGAGCTGAATGACAAGGTCGTTGGTGATCTCAATATCACCTGTTGTGGCATTTGCGATCAGTTCCACCAGATTGAGAAGCTTTCTGCCATCGCCGCCGCTGATCGTTAACAGCGCCTGGTGCTCCTTAACGATGATGTTCCTTTCCCTGAGAAAATACTCCAATGCCTGGTGGACCAGGGAAAGTAGTTTCTCCTCCGAGAGGGGCTTTAATGTGTACACCTGGCACCTTGAAAGTAGTGCGGAATTGACTTCAAAGGAGGGGTTTTCGGTAGTAGCGCCAATCAACGTGATCGTTCCCTTTTCAACGGCTCCCAACAACGCATCCTGCTGGGATTTGTTGAACCGATGAATTTCATCAATGAAGAGTATTGACCGTGGCGAATGCCTGGCTTTTTCAATTACTTCCCGGACATCCTTAACGCCCGCACTTACGGCGCTTAACGTGTAAAATGGTTTTTTCGCCTCATGCGCTATAATATTCGCAATAGTTGTCTTGCCCACCCCTGGCGGGCCCCACAAAATCATGGAAGGGATATTACCCAACGTCAGCGCTTTGCGAATGACGCCATTCGGACCGGTCAGATGTTCCTGACCGACCAACTGGTCAAGCGTTGTTGGCCTCATTCTTTCAGCCAGCGGTGTCTCGTTCGGGATCAGCACGATTTCAGTTTAAAGGAACAGCAATGATAATGCGAGGTTCGTAAAAAGAGCAACTAATATGAGGAAACAAAAAACGATACCGAAAGTGCCGTACTTTAGAATTGTCTTCCACCATGACTGCCGATAGGTGTTTCGCATTGCCAGCAGGAGATAAACGATCATCCAGATGACGATTATCCAGCTTACGCTCTCGCCGCCCGGAACCTGCTCGATCAAAAGAAAAATACAGCCGGCCAGAAAGAAAAAGTTGTAATAGTATATGGAGAAGACCAGATGTTCCGAGTAGAAAAAGTCGCGTCTGATGTAAAGGAGCTTTAGCAGCAACGCGAACAAGGGCAATAGCAGGAAGAATATTTTTGGAACATTCGCCTTGAAGTTACCGAGGAAATCTTCGTTGAATTCCTTTCCCTTTCCCTTGTAACGCTCGTTCAGATAAAATTCGCGTTCGCGGATTTTCCGCATCCAGAAGTTGTCGCGCTGTTCCGCCGGCAACGCCTGTTGTGCGCTGTCATACTGCGCGAAAGTCTTGTAGCCTGCAATCGATTTGTCAAAGGCTTCCATCGAAAAGTTGTCCGAGTTCTGGCCCGTGTATGTGACGACTTCGCGCTTTTTTTCGTCGGTATCCGGAAGCACGTTCCCGAGAAGGAAAAAGACGAAGCTGATGAACACATACATGCGTGCCGGATGATAATACCGTTCACGCTTACCCTGATTGTAATCGACAGCCAGCTTGCCTGGCCGGAAAAGGAGATACTTTCCGGTTCGCAGAAACTTGGATTCGAAACTCCAGAACGACGATACGAAATTGACAAACAGTTCGCCGAGCGTTTGTCGCCGGGCGATACGCTTCTGGCCGCAGTTCGGGCAATAACGACCCGTTAGCGTTGTGCCGCAGTTCAGGCAGTGATCCGGGGTCTGCCGGTCCGTGCCCGGTTCCGCGATCGGTTCAGTTATGTCGGCAGATTGATCCTGACTCATTGAAGAAAGGACAATTTACAGAAAGCGTGGAATTATTTCAGGTATTGGTTAATCCTGTCGATCAGGGACGCATATTCAACGGGTTTCGCAAAATAGTCATCAAAGCCCTGGTTCAGCAGTTCGTCTTCGTCTTCAGGGAAAGAGTAGGATGTGATCGCGATGACCGGGATCGCGGCATAATCGGGCTGCGACTTGATCTTGTGAAGTGTCTCGGTTCCGTTCATTTTCCCTTTTCCGAGATTTACGTCCATCAGGATAATATCAAATCTGTCTTCAGCGATTTTCTGAAGGCATGATTCTCCATCCTCGACGTGAGTAAATGAAAACTCGAGTCCAAGGAGTTTTCGCATTAGCACGGCATTAACAAGGTCGTCTTCAACGAGAAGGACTTTTTTCATAACGGTTACAGCACAAATAAAAAATGAGAAATCGTAAGCAACCAGCTCTAAAATCAGGCCGGTTGTGCGTAAACAGGAAAACTAGGTGTATTTTTTTTACCTGCCTAACGGCCGGGCTTACTATTCCCGATAATTTGCTTTTTTCCGTCATTTCATCTTGGTTAGTAGGAGTTTAAGAATCAGCGTTCAGTCTCCGGAACTGCAATTCAGTAACCTGCCGATCCGCCTGGTGTCGAAAAATGACCCGGGAAATTTGTTTTGTAGCCTTGTTCCTCTATTTTTGCAGTCCCGTTACGCATCAAAGGAACTTCACGGGCATTCGGAGAGTTATTGTTTGCGTAACCTGAAACGAATCAAAAGCCTGAAGTAGTCAGGTTGAGACAAAATATATCGCGGGGTGGAGCAGTTGGTAGCTCGTTGGGCTCATAACCCAAAGGTCACAAGTTCGAGTCTTGTCCCCGCTACTTTCAAGGCGACTTCGGTCGCCTTTTTTATTCCAGAACCGCCGTGGAACCGTCATCATTCAAAGCCGGATTTGTAAGCATCGTGGGTAAACCGAATGTCGGCAAATCGACATTGGTGAACCAGCTTGTCGGAGAGCAGCTTTCGATCATCTCCGCAAAAGCGCAAACGACCCGTCACCGGATCATGGGTATCCTCAGCGGCCCTGATTTCCAGGTCGTGTATTCGGATACACCCGGACTTCTCGAACCCAAATATTCGCTTCAGGAAGCGATGATGAACTATGTGAAGGTATCGCTGGAAGATGCGGATCTGATCCTGCTGGTGGTGGGTATTGACGACAAGTTCGAGCCCGAAACGTTTTCGCGATTCGAAAAGATGAATATTCCTGTTTTGCTTGTGTTGAACAAGATCGACCTTGCAAAAGGAAGCGCGGTCACCGACAAGGCCGCGTACTGGAAAGAGTCGTTGAAGAATATAAAGGATGTTTATCCGGTCTCGGCAAGAAACGGCACAAATGTCAGCGGCCTCCTTCCGAAGATACTTGAGTACATGCCGGTACATCCGCCCTATTTTCCTGAGGACGAGTTCACTGACCGGACGGAGCGATTTTTCGCATCAGAAATTATTCGCGAAAAGATTTTTCTTAATTACGAACAGGAGGTTCCCTACAGTTGCGAAGTGGCGGTGGAATCGTTTAAGGAAGAAGAAGCGATCATCCGGATAAGCGCGGTGATTTTTGTCGAGCGTGATTCGCAGAAAGGCATTGTGGTCGGAAAGGGCGGCAGCGCCATCAAAAAAGTTGGTACAGAGGCCAGGAAAGACATGGAGAAATTTTTCGGGAAGAAGATATTCCTGGAAACGCATGTCAAGGTGGCGGCAAACTGGCGAAAAGAGAAACACAGGCTCCGGCAGTTCGGATACCTGGAACGGTAGTTAGAACGAAAAATGTGGTTTAGGCCATGGCTAATATAGTTGCAATAGTAGGTAGACCAAACGTTGGCAAGTCGACGTTTTTTAACCGGCTGATCGAAAAACGACAGGCGATTATGGACAACATGCCGGGCGTCACGCGCGATCGTCATTATGGCTACGCGGAATGGTGCGGCAAGTTCTTTACCGTTATCGACACCGGCGGATTCGTCACGGGATCCGAAGATAAATTCGAATCGGAGATCCGTAAACAAATCCAGCTTGCCATTGATGAATCTTCCGCAGTGATCTTTATGGTTGATATCAAAGACGGCCTTACGGGATTCGATAAGGATTTTGCGAACATCCTGCGTGCGTGCAACAAGCCCGTTTTTATCGCAGCAAATAAAACGGATACGCCGGACAAGACGCTGCTCAGTAATGAATTCTACGGACTTGGACTCGATGCCGAAATTTTTCCGGTCAGTGCGGAAAACGGAAGCGGGACGGGCGAGCTGCTGGATGCACTTGTCGAAACGTTTCCGTCAGAAGGCGTCGAGGATCCGGATGCAGGTATACCCCGCATCACGATCGTCGGGCGGCCGAACGTAGGAAAATCATCGCTGCTTAATGCACTGCTGGGAACCGAGCGCAGTATCGTGACTGACGAAGCAGGTACTACGCGCGATGCAATTCACTCCTACTACAAAATGTATGGAAAGAATTTCATCCTGGTCGATACAGCCGGTGTGCGGAAGAAAGCAAAGGTCAGGGATGATGTGGAATTTTATTCCGTTCTCCGCTCACTCCGCGCCCTCGAGGAAAGTGATGTCTGTATCATCGTGATCGATGCCGAACGCGGACTCGAATCACAGGACGTGAACCTCATCAGCCTCGCGCAACGGCAGGGCAAGGGCATGGTGATCATGGTGAATAAATGGGATCTGATCGAGAAGGATTCCAAGACGGCGGACAAGTATAAAAAGCAAATGCTTGAGAAGCTGGCGCCGATCGACTATATCCCGATCATCTTTGCATCGGTGCTGAATAAACAGCGTATCTATCAGGTGATCGAGAAAGCAGTGGAGGTGTTCGAAAATAAAACCAAAAAAGTATCTACGTCGCAGCTCAACGACGTGATGCTCCGCGAGATTGAGCATTATCCGCCGCCATCGATGAAAGGAAAGCATATTCAGATCAAGTACATAACACAGGTGAAAGCGCGGTTTCCATCGTTTGCATTCTTTTGCAATCTGCCTCAGTATATACAGGGTTCATACGAGCGCTTTCTTGAGAACAAACTGCGCGAGCATTTTTCATTTGAAGGAGTCCCTGTACGATTGATCTTCCGAAAGAAGTAATTCAAAGTCAATACTGCCTCACTTAACCCGGGTATTGTTATATTGCGATGAAAATTAACCTGTTAACTATGAAAAAATTACTTTCTTTCGCCGCTGCAGTTATTTTTGCAGTCGCTTTGGCTTCATGTGGTCAGAAAGCAGAGAACAATGCTGCTGAAGAGACCCCTGCCGCAGAAGAACCTGCCATTGAACAGGAAGCTCCGGCAAGTGACACGCTTGACACTACAACTCCTGCGGACTCAGTTCAGAACTAAGCCTGCGCGGGTTTCACACAAGAGGCTTTAGTTTTTGCTAAAGCCTTTTTTTTATCCCATGCAACAGATCGTCTCAATACTACAGAAACACGTTCCGCCCGCCGCAGTCGACTACTGTTTTCAGCTCTGGAAGGAGAGTCCGTTTGAATTGAAGATCACACGCAGCCGGAATTCCAAGGTCGGTGATTTTACCAGCAAGGGAAGCAAAGCCCATCCCCGGATCACGCTCAATAACGACCTCAATATCTATCTTTTTCTTCAAACGTATGTCCATGAGGTTGCGCACCTGCGGGTTTATCTGAAGCATGGTACCCGTGTCGAACCACATGGCGAAGAATGGAAATCCGTTTTCACGGACCTGATGATTCCGCTGATGTGGGAACACGTCTTTCCCGAAAAGATCTTGCACGAGCTGCGCCGCCACATGGTAAGTCCAAAGGCAAGCTCGTTCGCGGATGCGCGCCTTATTGAGGCTTTCCGCAGTTTCGACAAACACGCCGATAAGTATATTATCCTGGAGCAATTGCCCGAAGGAAGCATCTTTCAGTTCCAGAAACGTTATTTCAAAAAAGGCAAGCTGAAACGGACCCGTGTGTTATGCCTCGAACTGAAATCAAAACGCAACTACCTGGTCCCCGCCGACGCGGTGGTACAGAATGTTCAACTGAGTCTTCTCTGAATGAGCTGATTGATCAGGTCATAGAAGCTGAACGGGTTCATTGTCCGCCATTTATCAACCTGAAGCGTACCTCCCATGAAGATGTAATAATCGAGGCGGAACTTCTGCATCTCCTGCCTCACGAACTCCGGGAATGAAACGGCCGCGATCCAGCCGTCTTCGATTTCCTCGAACCATTCTTCGTAATACGAATCGTCGGAGCCGTGAAAGTTCAGGATGTTTTCGCCGATCAAAATGAATTTCGTCACGCCTTCCTTGAGGAAATACTCAATGAGATTGCGTTTCAATGTCATGATATCGTTGTTGATGGCGTCATTCCATTCGCCGATCAGCTCAATTATCGTAAATGACTGGTGGTAGTCGGTATAAAGAACTTTTGCGTAAAGCGTTTCGGATCCGAATGAGTCCCAGTCAGGGTCGATATAATACCCATAGATGGTCTCACTGTACAAGTCGTAATTGTATTCTTTGCCAAAGAAGGGCAGCCGGTCGTCCAGCGTAGGGTCGTAATACTTGAGCCAGTTATGATACGGTTCGATCTGATGCATTGCTTCTGCGGCTTTCAACTGCGCTCCGTACGGAGCCATGCTGCTTTAACAATTGTTCCGCCTCGGCTTCGTCGACTTGCAGTTCGTCCATGATCATCCGTGTTCCCCGGTCAATCAGCTTGTTGTTTGTCAGTTGCATGTCGACCATCTTGTTACCCTTCACCCGTCCAAGTTTAATCATGACGGCTGTCGAGATCATATTCAGTACAAGTTTTTGTGCCGTGCCGGCTTTCATTCTCGTACTTCCTGTTACAAATTCAGGGCCTACCACAACTTCGACAGGGTATTCCGCTTCACGGGCTACTGCACTGCCGGTGTTGCAGACGATACACCCGGTCGTAATGCCGGCTTCACGCGCGCGACGTAGCCCGCCGACAACGTATGGCGTGCGCCCCGATGCGGCTATACCGATCAATACATCCTGCTGATTGATGCTGTAAGATTCCAGTTCTTTCCACGCCTGTTCCGGATCGTCCTCGGCATGTTCAACCGCCTTGCGTATAGCCGCGTCTCCGCCGGCGATAAGGCCAATGACTTTACCATGTGGCATGCCGTACGTAGGCGGGATTTCCGATGCATCGACAACGCCAAGGCGTCCGCTGGTGCCGGCCCCGATATAGAAAAGCCTTCCGCCGCCCTGCATTTTTTCCACAATTCTTTCTACCAGAGTTTCAATCGCTGGTATTACCCGTTCAATTGCTTTTGGAACGCTGTGATCTTCCCGGTTGATGTTCACGAGCAAATCGTGAACGGTCATACCTTCGAGATTATCATAGTTTGATGATGACTCCGTTGTTGTCACACTACCTGGTTTTGATGATAAAGCGTTAGTCCTGCGATCGGTCCTTCCAGTATATTTTTTACAGTGATGCCTTTGTCGTTTGCGACCTGCCGCAGGATATCACTGAAATAGAATGCAACCGATCCGGTAAAATGAACTTTAAGATTTTTGTAGTTCGGATATTGCATTACGTTGTTTTCATAAAACTCCGAAAAGCTTTTGTAAACAAGCTGATAACAATACGGGTCTTTCAGATGGTGTGAAAGAAACTTTGTGAACGACGCCAGGAAGGCGCTTGGTTTTTCCTGCTGGTACACTTTTTCGAGGAATTCCTCGCGGTTATAAGGATAACGTTCTTTGAAGTTATCGGCGAGGTGGGCGGGAAGTTTCCCGCGGAGGTAATCCACGAGAAGGATTTTGCCCATGAAAGCTCCGGAGCCTTCGTCGGCAAGTATCCAGCCAAGATTCGCGACGTTGCCCGTGATCTCGCGGCCATCGTAGAGGCAGGAGTTTGATCCGGTACCCATTATGCAGGCGATTCCGGGTTCATGACCACAAAGCGCTCGCGCCGCCGCAAGCAGGTCCCATCCGATTTCAATATAGGCGTCGTTGAAATATTGCCGGAACGTATCCTTGATCAGGTTCTGATTCCGTGTTGACGATACACCCGCGCCGTAAAAGAAAATTTTCGAGACTGGCTCATTGATCAATGGCAGCAACACCTCGTTGATGCTT
>CBKWFZ010000014.1:0-15717 GCA_966673785.1 uncultured bacterium | reverse complement strand
AATATGTAAAACTTGCCGTTACCGGGGACATCTACAGCAAAGGTGGCCACGCGATCTACGCGAACAGCAACTATGTGAAAAGATACAAGTACAACGGCGCCGTAAACTTCGCTTATTCCCGGAACCCCGACGGCGACGACCGGATCGAAACCAACAATTATACGAACGATTTCAGGTTGGGCTGGAACCACTCGCCACAGTCGAAAGGATCGGGACGTTTCGCCGCGTCCGTAAATGCTGCGACATCGACCTTTACGCGAAACAATAACCTGATGACAGGAGCCCCCGGTGAATTTTATACCTCGCAGCTAAACCAGATAACTGCAAAGCTCACATCGAATGTATCTTACAACAAGCGCTTCACCGGTACACCGTTCTCTCTCGGTCTTAACGTGAGCCATAATCAGGATCTGCAATCGAAACTCGTCGACCTTCAGCTTCCGACAATGAGTGTGAATATGACGAACATCTATCCGTTTCAACGGAACACCGGGAAACCCGGGCCCCTCGAAAACTTCTCGATCTCATACACGATGAATGCGGCGAACCGCATTACCAATAATATCGGTCGGGTACCAGCGAATGCTCCGCGAGACAGCATCGCTCCGTTCACGCTTTCGAACTTCGCGACCTATTGGCAAAACGGCCGGAAGGGAATGCGGCATGTCATTCCTGTCAGCACCTCGGTGAAGGCGCTGCGTTATTTCACGCTTAGCCCCACCATGAACTACGAAGAGAAATGGTACGCGGAATCCTACGACTGGCGTTACGATCCCGTTCGTCAGGCAGTTGTGCGAAGTGACACCACGGAAGGTTTCAGCCGCATTGCGAATTATAGTTTTTCACTGGGCATGAACACCAGGATCTATGGTATGTACACAGTGAAGAATCCAAACCGGAAGGTCAAAGCAATTCGTCACATTATGAACCCGTCCGTCTCATTTGCATACTCGCCTGACTTTAAGCACAACAGAAATTACTTCGATACCGTAACCAACCTTAACACGGGTGTCCTTGAGTACAAGTCGAAGCATGAAGGACTTCTTTATGGCGGCTCCACGATGAGCGAGAGCGGCAGCATCGGTTTTTCCCTCGGCAACAATCTCGAAATGAAAGTGAAGGGGCCTGAGGATTCGGTTGCGAGAAAAGTGATGCTTTTAAATAATCTTTCATTCAGCACACGTTACGATCTGCTTGCCGAGCAGTTTAATCTTTCCAATATCAGTATCGCTGCAAACACCAATATCCTCGATAATACGATTAACCTCAACTTCAGCGCCACGCTCGATCCGTACCTGATCCAAAAAGTCACAGACCCTGAGAGACCGAATGTTTCTGTTGAGAAACGGGTGGACCGACTCGCGTTGCGAAATGGACGACTGGGCCGAATTACCAACGCCACGCTTAACCTGAGTACCAATCTCAATCCGAAGGCGAGAAACAAACAGACCACGAGCAAAGAAAAGATCGCGAAATCCGACCTGCCGGAACAGGAGAAAGAGTTCCTGCTTGCGAATCCGGACGCTTACGTCGATTTCGAAATTCCATGGAGCCTCAACCTGGGTTTCAACATGACTTACACGCATGGATTAAATGCAACGCCGCGCATCGTTCAGCATCTGCAGGCATCCGGCGATCTTTCAATATCGGAGAAATGGAAGATCACGTATTCTACCGGTTTTGATTTCGAACAACAGGAAATTACGCCAACCAGTCTGGGGATCACGCGTGATTTACACTGTTGGACGATGCGCCTGAATTGGGTACCCTTCGGAAGGTTCCAGTCTTATAATTTTACGATTGCGGTTAAGGCATCGATCCTCCAGGACCTCAAAATGGAGCGTCGCAAACCCTTCTTTGACAACCTGTAGATCAACGGTCGCATCTGTCGCCGGCTTTGCGTATTCCTCTTTCAATGCAGCTGCCTGCGTGCTTTTTCTTTTTATCTTCGATATTCCAAATTCCTGTAATATGAAGAATATTAAAGGTTTACGCGCGCTGATTGTCGAAGATGACCGCATGGTACAGACCATCATCAAGGCGAATCTGGCTTCCATAGGAATTTCTGCTCATGCAGCCGGAAACGGAATCGAGGCCATCGAAGCTATCAAGACGGACAAGTTTGACTTCGTGCTGATGGACATCCGTATGCCCGACCAGGACGGGCTCGACGCAACGCGATGGATACGCGATATTGAATTCTCAAACCCGATCCGATACGTGCCGATATTCGCACTAACAAGCTACAGCTCGGAAGAGCACACGCAGGAAATACGCGATGCCGGCATGGATGAGCATCTTGTAAAGCCATTTCGACTTGATTCGTTTGTCAAAATTCTCGACAAATACTTCCCCGGGGCGGTAGCGTGATCTTTTGCAGGTTCGCTAAACTTTCAGAACTTTCGGCCTTGTTTACAAAAACCGGGTCTTGAAAATCATCACGTCTTTTCTCTCCAAACTCTACATTATTTGGGTAGGGTTCGTGTTCACGTTCTTCATGATATTGTTCCTCCCTGGTCTTACACTTCCTTTCTTTTTCGGATTGGGCTCAGTGGGATACGGCTTCCTCTGGATATGGAGCTGGATATTCAGCAAACTCACCTTCATACGGTACCGGTTCTATGGTCGTGAGAAGATTGACCGGAAGAAAGCGTATATCTACGTCAGCAATCACACGTCATTTCTTGATCTGCCGGGGATTCGCATGATCATTCCCGGACAGTTCAGGCCACTGGCAAAGAAAGAGCTGCTCAAGATTCCAATTTTCGGTTGGATCGCACGTAGTGCCACCATTATTGTGGACCGTTCGAGCAGCCAGAGCCGCAAGCGAAGCCTGGACAAACTAAAGGAAATTCTGCAAAACGGGATGTCGATACTCATTTTTGCTGAAGGCACGCAGAACCGAACGAAAGAACTGCTACAACCTTTCAAAGATGGAGCATTCAGGCTTGCCGTTGATACACAGGCAACGCTTCTGCCTCTTGTTGTTGTTGGCGCAGGACCCTTGATGCCTCCGGGAACCATCCGGCTCCGGCCCGGTCTGATAAAGATATTCGTCGGTGAGGCAGTGTCCGCTGCCGGCCTTCGCGGCGAGGATATACCTGAATTAAAGGGTCAGGTGTATGATCAGATGAAAGAAATTCTTATCAAGCACTCCCGTACAAGAATGCCCCTGCCTCATACGGGTACATAAACAACTTTCTTGGTTTCGAAGAACGGTTCGGTAAAGAATTGATGAAGGTCAAACAACCGATGCGGCTTTCCTGCCTCGGCCAATTCATCCGTCAGGTCGCCTCCTTTAAGATAAAGGATTCCATTCTTCAAGGGGTGCGTCGATCGCGAGCTAACGCGACCGTGTATCCAACCGTAGAATTCCTTTAGTCGCGTCACAGCACGACTCACTACAAAGTCATATTCACCCTTAACCTGTTCCGCGCGAATCTGCTCGCCTTTGACATTCTTAAGATGCAGTCCGCCAGCGACCGCGTTAACGACGGTGATCTTTTTGCCGATTGAATCAACAAGATGGAACCTTGTTTCCGGAAAAAGGATGGCCAGTGGTATTCCCGGGAAGCCTCCGCCAGTGCCCACGTCAAGCACGCGTGAACCCGGAAGGAAAGTGACCACCTTCGCGATCCCAAGTGAATGGAGGACATGGTTAATGTAAAGGTTGTCGATATCTTTTCGCGAGATCACGTTAATCTTGTCGTTCCATTCGCGGTAAAGATGTCCGAGACGTTCGAACTGTTCTTTCTGTTGCTCAGTGAGCGCCGGAAAATACCGGTAAACTATTTCTACAGGGAGCACAGCCAGATGAAGTAATCAGATGTGATCGCGTTTGTTCTTCACCATCTCGAACATCAGTTCTCTGGCGCGGTGCAACTGGGCCTTTACCGTTCCTAACGGTGCCTCCAGTTCTTCGGCTATTTCCTCGTATGACAATTCATTGAAGTACCGGAGACGGACCAGCTTCTGATATTTTGGAGGAAGCTTGTCAACGAACACCTGAACGAGTTCAGCCTTCTGAATTTTTATCGCCTCTTCCTGAGGATCGAGGTTTACATCTTCAACGTCGATAGAAACGGATTGTCCATCATCGTCGGTAAACGTGTTATCAATGCTGAGTGTGTTCAGCTTCTTCTTTCGGATAAAGTCGATTGTGTTGTTTGTCGCTATGCGAAATAACCAGGTACTGAAAGTGAAATCTTTTTTGAAACGATGAAGGCTGCGGAATGCTTTTGCAAAAGATTCGATGGTAAGGTCCTCGGCGTCATCGACATTTCTGACCATCTTCAGAATCATGTGATAAACAGGTCTTTTGTATCGCTGCAACAGCTTGGCAAACGCATTGTCATCCCCCTCCACCGCCAAATCGATGAGGCGAAAATCCTCCATTGCTTTCGACGAAAAGCGGCTGTCTTCTTCTAATTCTTCCATCTTACCCGTTTTGTGCCTAACGTAATCAGGCCGGTGGTAAGATAGTAAATCGAAAATAGAAAATCTAAAAAGGGTACAGTCCACAATTCAAAGTTGTGACCAAACCGCTTTAATCCGGTGCGGAGGGTCAAAATCAGCAGTAGAATACGGAGCAGCATCGCACCGCCAACAACTGCAGGAAGTGTACTGAAAACGACGGCAGGTGCAAATAGCAGCCATGACATGATCCAGGTGGAAAGAAATAGTCCGAGCCAGAAGCGATGCCGGAACTTATAGTACTTTCCCACGGAAAGGTGACGCTTCTTCTGTTTGATAAAAGCGCTCCATGAGGTTTCGGGAAATGTCATGATCGCCGCTTCGCGTCCAAGTATAATGCTGGTGTTGCCGGAAGTGGCATGCTGGTTGACGAACAGATCATCATCACCACCGGTGACGTTCATAAACTGATTAAAGCCTTTCTCCGCAAGGAAGAAGGACTTACGGTAGGCGAGATTCCGTCCGACTCCCATATACGGCGTTCTCATCAAAGCAAACGCACTGTACTGAAGGGCGGTAAGGATCGATTCAAAACGGATGAACAGATTGAGAAACCCTGCAGCTTTCAGATAAGGAGAAACGCCGAGTACAAACTTTGTATTTTCCCTGAATGCGGCACTCATACTGGAGATCCAGTTCGGACCGGCGGGGCGACAATCGGCATCTGTCAGCAACAGCCACTCATATTTTGCTGCCTTAATGCCGAGGGTAAGGCTATACTTCTTGCTATTTACGTGGCCCGGAACGTGCTCGACATTGACCATTCTCACGCGCGGATCTGACTTGCAGAGCTCGGCGAGATACTCGAATGTGTTGTCATTCGAGCGATCATTTATGACGATCACTTCAAACTCCTTGTACTGTTGGGAAAGCAGCTGGGGTAGCAGTTCGCGCAGGTTCTCCTCTTCGTCGTGCGCGCAAACCAGGATAGACACAGGCACATCGGCCGGAGCGACTGTTCGAATCGTCCGCTCTTTAGAAAATGCGACATTAAAGGCAATCAGGTAGAACACCTGGATGACGACCGCTGCTAAAAAAACAATAACAATGACTTCCAAAGCTTAAAGAGGATGATTTTTGAAATCCAAATATAAATCAGCCGGCTAGCGGTTTAAGTCCACAAAACTCTGAGATCATACATTCGCCTTATTCTTATTAAAAATGGAAGAACCAGCTTAAATGCAAAGAACCACCCGCTACGGTGGTTCTTTACAAGACTCAAATAATAAACCCAAAAAACTCAAACGCCTTCCGGCAAACCGCTGCCGGGACAGTTTAAAGATAGCAGCCGCGGAAATTAAAAACAATTAAAATTTGAATTTGTGTTCGCACACATTTAATTTGTGTACGAAAACATAACAATTTGAGTAAATGGAGTCGTCTTCCGCGGATATCAAAAAATTGTTTTCTTTGAACATGTCATTGGGGAAGAACATCCGGATCAAGGATATCGCTAAGCTCGCTGGCGTGTCGGCAGGCACCGTTGACCGTGTCCTTCACAATCGCGGAAGAGTGTCGGAGGAGGCGCTCAAAAAGATTACGGCGGTGATGGAACAGATTGACTATAAGCCGAATCTGATTGCCAGAACTCTTGGATCCAACAAGAAGTACACGATATCCGTGATCCTTCCCGACCCCGCAGCCGATCCGTACTGGGCCCAGGCAAATGAGGGAATCCGGATCGCACAGGCGGAGTGGAATCAGTATGGCGTAAATGTCAACGTGGAGCTGTTTGACCTGCGTGATAAGCAATCACTGCAAAGAACGGCCGCTTCGGCGATGCAGTCCGAACCCGACGGAGTCGTGATTGCCCCAATTTTTTATCACGAATCACTCCCGCTTTTCGAGGAATTCAAAAAAATCGGCATTCCCTTCATTCTCTTCAACACAAGCATACCGGGGATCACCCCGATGAGCTTTATCGGCCAGGATCTTTATGAGAGCGGCCGGGTCGGCGCTGAATTGATGGTGATCGGCCAGCCGGATTCCGGAAGATACGCGGTGCTGCATATTGACGAAGACATCCACGACTCGGTGCACTTATCGCAAAAGGAAAAGGGATTTCGCGACTATTTTGAACAGAAAGGCCGGAAAGAATCCCAGATCGTTGATTTTGCGCTGAACCCCGAGGCTGGCGATTTCAGAAAACAGTTGTCTGAACTACTTCGCGATCCGGAGCTCCGGGGCATTTTCGTCAGCACATCGAAGGGCACAGCCGTCGCCGCAGCGCTTCTGAAAGAAGTCGGGAAACGCAATATCCGCGTTATTGGCTACGACTTGCTGGAAGATAATTTGCGTTATCTGAAAGAAGGCTTCATCGATTTTCTTATCAATCAGAACCCGAAGCGACAGGTGAACCTTGGAATTAGTCACCTCATAAATCACCTAATGTTCAAGCGTACTCCCCCTGAGCGCGAACTGTTCCCTCTGGAGGTTATTACGCCGGAAAACGTCAATTCGTACTTGGGCAGCGGTATTCACTGACCAAAAGTTCGGGAGTTGTGATAGTTAGCCAGCTAACCTTATTTTTGCTGGCTTTATGACCTTCAGACTAGATTCAACCGATGCGAAGAGTTCGGCGCGTGCCGGGACATTGACGACCAGTCACGGTATCATCGAAACACCGATCTTTATGCCGGTAGGGACGGCCGGATCTGTAAAAGCGGTTCATCAGCGGGAGTTGAGGGATGACATCGGTGCTGAAATCATTCTTGGAAACACATACCATCTTTATCTTCGGCCCGGCCTGGACTTGCTCCAACGGGCAGGGGGTCTCCATAAGTTCATCGGCTGGCAAAGGCCCATTCTAACCGACAGCGGCGGCTACCAGGTATACTCCCTGGCTGAAAACCGGAAGATCACATCGGATGGCGTAATCTTCAAGTCGCATATTGACGGTTCAAAACATCATTTCACACCCGAAGGCGTCATGGATATACAGCGACAGATCGGCGCCGATATCATCATGGCCTTTGACGAATGTACGCCATATCCCTGCGAATATGACTACGCGAAAGCTTCTATGGAAATGACTCACCAGTGGCTGACGCGTTGTATCAAGCGGGTTGACAGTACTGAGCCGGTTTACGGTTACGAGCAGGCGCTCTTTCCAATCGTACAGGGTAGCGTATATCCCGATTTAAGGAAGGCATCCGCGACATTTGTTGCCGATCAAAACCAGATCGGTAACGCCATCGGAGGTCTTTCAGTCGGCGAACCGCATGAGGACATGTATGCGATGACCAGTCTCGTCTGCGGCATTTTGCCGGAAGACAAGCCGCGTTACCTGATGGGCGTGGGTACACCCGAAAATATCCTTGAGTGCATAGCACTAGGTATTGATATGTTCGATTGCGTAATGCCGACCCGGAACGCGCGCAATGGGATGCTGTTTACTACGCAGGGAATCATCAACATACGGAACGAAAAATGGAAAGATGACCTTTCCCCAATAGATGCGGAACTCGGTGGCTATGCGAGCACGTTTTACTCGAAGGCTTACCTGAGGCACCTGATCATTAACAAGGAGATTTTGGGCGCACAAATTGCTTCAATCCACAACCTCACGTTCTACCTTTGGCTGGTTAAGGAAGCGAGAAAACACATAATGGATGGAGATTTTGCATTTTGGAAGAACGGAATAATTAAACGGATCAGTTCGCGACTCTAGTTCGGATGAAGTTACTTGACTGGTACATATTGAAGCGTTTTCTCAGCACGTTCTTCTTCGTGGTGTTGATTCTGCTTTCCGTCGTGACAGTCATCGACCTGACCGAGAAGATGGACAAGTTTGCAAAGGCACAACTTAAGGCTTCCCAGATCGCGATGTACTACCTGGATTTCGTTCCCTGGATCGGCAGCCTGATTACGCCAATAACGATATTCATCGCAACAGTTTATGTGTGCGCAAGGATGGCCGGTCATACCGAAATTGTAGCCATACTAAGCAGTGGTGTGAGCTTCCGGCGATTTCTTGTCCCGTTGTTCATCGGCGCCGCCGTAGTGGCCGCCATCAGTTTCGTTTTGAACGGCTGGATCATCCCCGACTCCAATAAATCGCGGCTTGCTTTTGAGCTGCAGTATATCAAGAACAAGTATTATTTCGACCAACGTAATATCCATATGCAGGTGGCTCCGGATACCTACCTGTACATGCAGAGCTACAACAATAATAACCAGACCGGCTACCACTTTACGTTGGAAAAGTTTGAGGACAACAGGCTGATCGAGAAACTGTATGCAAAACGGATCGAGTGGGATTCGACAACGCAAAAATGGAAACTGAGAAACTGGACGATTCGCAAAATCGACGCGATCTTTGAGAATACATCCGCGCCGGAAAAGCTGATCGATCATGCGGGAAGCAGTCAGGTCACTTTCGCCGACAGTCTCACCAGCGGTGACGCAACGGACACGACACTCGTCATTCATCCAAAAGAATTCGAGAACGACTATCGTAAATACGACGGCCTCACCCTTAACGAACTGAACGATTACATCAGGACGCTACGCGAACGGGGATCGACAGGCGTCGAAGTTTACGAGGTCGAAAAATATACACGCTACTCGGCGCCGGTAACGATCTTTATTTTGGTATTCATGGGCGCCATCGTGTCGTCGCGGAAAAGCCGTGGCGGAACCGGTGTGCAGATCGCCCTGGGATTTCTATTATCGTTCATATTCATCCTCTTCTTCACGTTATTCCGAACCTTCGCAGAAAGCGGCAGCCTGCCGCCCGCGGTTTCTGTATGGATTCCTAACCTGATCTTCGGCGTCATTTCAATCGCCATGTACAAATACGTCCCCCGCTGATGGCGACCCGTGCTGATTACCTGAAACTTCATTTCATTGTGTTTCTATGGGGGTTCTCCGCCATCCTTGGCAAGCTCGTCACCATTCCGGCGCTGGAGATGATCTTCTTTCGCGGGATACTCGCCGCGGCAGGTATGGGAATCGTTATTGCCATCACCAAGGGATCATTCGCCGTAACCCGTATTCAGCTGATTCGTCTGCTTCTCATCGGCGTGATCGTTACAATTCACTGGCTTGCGTTTTTCGGATCGGCCCGTATCTCGAACGTCTCCGTAAGCCTTGTGGGATTTGCAACCAATTCACTCTGGGCCGCTTTGCTTGAGCCCTGGTTCAATAATAACAGGATAAAAAAATTCGAGCTGCTACTCGGACTAATGGTCATCGCGGGGCTTTACGTCATTTTTTCCTTTGATTTCGAATATGCCGGCGGACTGGCGCTTGGCGTACTCGCGGGATTCACATCCGCTCTCTTTTCCGTTTTCAATGCGCGAATGGTCCGCCGTGTCTCCCCGTATGCCATTACGTTTTACGAGATGATCGCCATCGCAATCAGCCTCGGCGCAGTCATGATTGGTTACAAACTGATCGTTCCGGAACACCAGTTTCAGCTAGCTCCCACGTGGCAGGATTGGATCTATATTGGCTTGCTTGCCGGTGTCTGCTCCGTGTACGCATATTCTGTCGCCGTTGAACTGATGAAGAAAGTGAGCGTCTTCCTTATTCAGCTCACGCTCAACCTCGAACCCGTTTACGGAATTGTAATGGCGGTTATCATTTTCGGGCAGGACGAGAAAATGAACCTAAACTTCTACATCGGAACGGTTATCATACTCTGCGCGGTGGCGTTGTACCCGTTTCTGAAAAAGCGGTTCGATAAACCGGTACAACCGCACGTCTAGGCAAGCACGCCTTTCCAGATGATGACGTCGTCGGCAACACCCGGGTTAGCAACCTCCTTTTCAAACAAGCCGAATACAGTCGCTCCGGAACCGCTCATTGCCGCGTAGACCGCTCCTGCTGCGTAAAAGTTTTCTTTTATGCGGAGCAATTCCGGGTAATTGGTGAATACAGAGCTTTCGAAATCATTCTTCAGTTTGATTTTCCATTCTTCCGGCGGCCGCGACACGATCTCCCGCACCCTTTCAGGTGGTTCGGAAGGAACTACGCCAGCATACGCAGCCGCGGTTGAAACATGGATCCCGGGATTCGAAAGCACGAGATAATAGCCTTTTAAGGTGAGATCGACCGGATGCAGGACTTCGCCTCTGCCCGTTCCAAGCATCGGCGCGTCGCCAATAAAAAAAGCACAATCACTGCCGAGGAGCGCCGCATAATCCTGCATCATCTTTGGAGAAAGTTGCAAGTCAAAAACCCGGTCTAGCAACCGAATACAATGAGCGGCATCGGATGATCCGCCACCCAGCCCGGCACCCATCGGAATGATCTTATGGAGGTGAATGCGCACCGGCGGAAGATCGTGCCTCTCCTGCATTAACGTATAAGCTTTCACGCAAAGATTGTCCGACTCTTTTCCGCCGATGTCAAGGCCGGAAGCGGAAAAACCGAAAGCAGAGGCCGGAATGATCTCTACGACATCGGTAAAAGGAACCGGGTAGAAGCACGTTTCGATATCATGAAAACCGTCTTCCCGCTTCCGTAGAATGGACAAGCCCAGGTTGATCTTGCAGGGCGGAAAAGACACCATCGCGGCGAGGGTTATTTCGTCAGGCGTTCGATCAGGTCCTCGGTTATACCGGTAGATGAAAAGCCGCCGTCATGCATGAGGTTCTGCATCGTAACCATTCGTGTGAAGTCGGAGAACATCATGATAATATAATTCGCGCAGTCCTCACCAGTTGCATTACCCAGTGGCGACATCATCTGCGCATAATCGAAGAAGACGTCGAAGCCTGAAATGCCGGCGCCGGCAGTTGTCTTTGTTGGTGATTGCGAAATTGTATTTACTCTTACCTTCTTGCTCTTGGCGAACCGGTATCCATAGCTTCTCGCAATGGACTCGAGGAGTGCTTTGGCTTGTGCCATATCGGAGTAGTCAGGGAACGTACGCTGGGCGGCGATGTAGCTTAACGCGACGATAGATCCCCATTCATTCATCGCGTCAGTCTTTTCAGCGGTTTGCATGACCTTATGAAACGATACACCCGAGATGTCGAGTGTTTTAAGAAACCACTCGTAGTTCAGATCACCGTATGACTTGTCCTTGCGGACATTAGGGCTCATCCCGATTGAATGAAGTACAAAGTCAAGCTTACCCCCGAGGACCTCCTGGCTTTGGTTGAACAGCGTAAGAAGATCCTGTTCGGAAGTCGCGTCCGCCGGAATGACTTGCGCATCGCACGCTTTCGCGAGTTCGTTGATCTTTCCCATTCGCATGGCGATTGGTGCATTCGTAAGTGTAAACGAAGCTCCCTCTTCCTTCGCCTTGAGCGCGGTCTTCCACGCAATTGAATTTTCGTCAAGGGCACCGAAGATGATGCCGCGTTTTCCTTTCAAAAGGTTATTCGCCATATGTATTCCTGTCATTAAGGTTTCCGGTGCAATAATACGAAACTGTCGGGAATACAGTCCGCAAGGGGTATTTTTCACACTCACACCCCTCATTTTTTTCCACGATACTCCTAAAACCTACATCGCCGACCGGAAAAAAGCGACCGGCCCCGTTTATAATGAGTAAAAGGATCGTTATTTTTATATAGTCCTTAACCAACCTGACCTATGGAAATCATTGGTAATTCACTTGGTCCATGGAACCAGTACATGTTCTATGGTATTCTCGGCAGCATTGCCATCGGCGTACTCATCCTCCTTTTTTATGAATTCAATGTGCTCAAAATCAAGGATCCTAAGGAAAAGTACGACTATGTCAACCTTCATGAGGTAAGATATTTCTGGTATGCGCTGGTGTTCTTTCTTCTCTCCGGAGCATTCGCCATAAATACGGTAGCCTCCGAAGTTATTGTGGAACACGGCATCCGATGGTTTTATGTACGCGTCTTTATCAGTATTTGCTTCATGGTGATCGGCTACTTCTCTGTGCATAGCCTCATCCGGATCTATTACCCCAAGAAAATCGCGAAACGGCTTCACAGGCTTCGGACAGCTCCCCGCATGTCACCTGACGGAAACCCTATGCGGCGCCTTACCGAAGAGGAGGAAGATGTTCACATGGAACGTTCCATGATCGAGGAGGAAGAGATTCAGGTCGTCGATTACGATGTGTGGATTGATGAGAAGACCGGCTTCAAAAAGATTGAAAAATACGTCATCCATGATCAGATGTCGGAATGCCCGGAATGTGGATACTTCACGATGACCATCGCACGGGAAGAGGTGGGTAAGGAACCTACGCTGACAGAACCCGGATACATCGTCGAACACCTGGAGTGCAATTATTGCCATCACAAAGAAAAGCGGGAGATCGTCGTTTCAAACCTATCGACAAATATCGCCTGAGCGCATAACACCTTTTGTCAAAGCGTCCACTTCGAGGGACGCTTTTTTATTTCCAGCCCGCTCCATTTTTCCGGTAGCTTGCCGATAAGCAACATTTTTTTATCAACTTCGCAGCCGGTTAACAATTTATGAAAGTAAGCAGAGAGCAACCCGTTGGAGTGTTTGACAGCGGCATCGGCGGCTTAACCGTCGCACATGCGATAACAAAGCTCTTACCTTCCGAAAGCATGATCTATTTCGGCGACACCGCCCACCTTCCGTATGGCGATAAATCGGAAGCTGCAATACAGGCATATTCTGTCAAGATAGCCGAGGTCTTGTTGAAGAAAAAATGCAAGGTCATTGTCATCGCATGTAACTCCGCTTCATCGGCGGCTTACGAACTACTGCGGGAGTACGTGGGTCGCCACGTGCGCGTCATCAACGTGATCGATCCGATGATCGATCTTGTGAGCAGAAAATTCGAGGGGCGTCATATCGGCCTTATCGGAACAAAACGAACCGTGCAATCCGGAGTTTATACAAAAAAGATCGACGAGTTGAACAGAGGCATTACCGTTCACGCTCACGCAACTCCCCTTCTCGTTCCGATGATTGAAGAGGGCTTCTTTAATAATCAGATCAGTCACGAGATTATTGCGCAGTATCTTGATGATCCCGCTCTTCATGATATCGAGGCATTGATCCTGGGATGTACGCATTATCCGCTGATAAAAACGGAAATCGATTCTTACTACAAAGGCCGCATACCGATTCTCGATTCATCGGAGACAGTTGCGGATGCTCTTAGAACATACCTTGAACGTGAGGATCTGCTCAGTGATACCGCGCATGCAGAGCACCACTTTTTGGTGTCAGACTACACCGAATCCTTTGAAGCTTCAGCACGCATGTTTTTTCACAAGACTGTTAATCTCGAGAAACATCCACTTTGGGATTAAGTAAGTTGTGTGTGCCGTTTTACAGGAAAAGAGAAGATTCTGAACAATTATTTTGTCCATATTCGTCCTAAATAGATCCATTGACAACACTGATCATCATATTGCCCCTGATCCTGCTGTACATGATCGCAGGTGTGTATGCAGAGCGCAAAATTGCCGGCTTTATTCAGGATCGGCTTGGTCCGATGGAAGTCGGACCTTATGGTCTGTTGCAGATGTTTGCGGACCTGTTGAAGCTGCTCCAGAAGGAAGATGTCATTGCTTCGGGCGCGGACCGGCCCCTGTTTCGCATCGCGCCGGCTGTAATATTCATCTCCGTTCTTACCGGTTTTGCCGTACTCCCGTTAGCCCCGGGCTGGTCCGGTGCAGATGTAAGCTCCGCCGTATTTCTTTTGCTTGCGGTGGTTTCCCTTGATGTGATCGGGATTATCATCGCGGGACTGAGTTCCAACAATAAATATAGCATGCTGGGAACGATGCGTTCCGCTGCCCAGATCATTTCCTATGAGATTCCGCTTGGTCTTTCGGTGCTGACGGTTTGTATGGTCAGCGGAACGCTCAGTCTTCAGGAGATGTCGTATCAGCAAAGCCATCTTTCCGAAAATCCGCAATACTTCATGGACATTGCCTCGTGGGGCGACCTGCGGAGCATCGGCGGTTTTCTGATGTGGAACGTTTTCCGTTTTCCTGTTCTCTTTTTCGTCTGGGTCATCTTCTTCATTGCTTCTCTTGCGGAATGCAACAGGGCTCCCTTCGACCTGCCCGAGGCTGAATCGGAACTTGTGGCGGGCTATCAGACAGAGTACTCGGGATTCCGCTGGGCATTCCTCATGATGGCGGAATACACATTGATGCTACTTGTAAGCCTTCTCGGTACCGTGCTGTTTTTCGGAAGCTGGGCAACGCCTCTTCCTAATCTTGGTCCACTGGCGTTAGCCGACTGGACGACCGGAACTCCGGGAACATGGACCGCGATCATCTGGGGCATTTTCTGGCTGATGACCAAGTCGCTTTTCTTTGTGGGTGTGCAGATATGGGTACGTTGGACGTATCCCCGGCTAAGAATCGATCAGCTCATGAACCTCTCGTGGAAATACTTAACTCCCTTTGCGTTACTTCTAGTCATTATATGCGGCCTTTTAAAAATCATTTTTGTCTGACGGATGCGGCTTCAGTCCGTTACTTTTTGATCCCGTTTTTTTTGATGGGGTTCATGATCTCTTTTGGCCAGTCCAAAATTGACAGCCTGGAAACACAATTGAAGAGCAGGCTCAGTGATGGCGACAGGGTAAATACCCTTTTAGATCTATCACAGGAATATGAATACGTTGACGTTCGGAAAAGCAGGGCGCTGACCGAAGAAGCGATTGAAATTTCGGAGAAGAAGTCATTCATGCAGGGCGTAGTCGACGCGCATCAAAGCATGGGTTCGATTTACCGCATAAGTGGAAACTATGAGGCGGCGTTGATAGAAGATAACAAGTCGCTCGAAGCCAGCCTCAAGCTTAATGACAGTTCGCGGATTGCAAAAACGTATAACAACGTCGCGCACGATTACTATGATATGGGTGAGTTTGATGAAGCTTATCACTACTTCCTCAAGTCATACCGTTATAGTTCGGCGCTGGGTGATTCTCTTCTGATTACGATCACCCTCCACAACATCGGAAGGGTCTTCAAAGAACTCGGTCAATACGACCACGCGAAACAGTATCTCAACCTATCACGATCGCTCAGTGTGAAGATCAACGACCTTGAAGGCGAGCCGTACTCTCTTTCGGAACTTGGCGATATCATGCTGCGCGAAGCGAAATACGATTCCGCGTTGTCGACGTTGCTCGAGACAATCCGGATAAGCAAACAACTGAAGCTACGCGTGCTACTCCCCGAGACGATGATCAACATCGCGCGGATTCATGTTATCCGCAAAGAATATCCGATGGCCCTCGCCTACTATGATTCTGCCTATGCGCTTTATGAGGCACCCAAAGATCGTTTCGGGATAGCCGAAGTGAAC
>CBKWFZ010000013.1:0-16988 GCA_966673785.1 uncultured bacterium | reverse complement strand
TGAATGTCGCGGTCGACGCCGTATTGAAGAACAAGAACTACAAGAAAACACAGCGGGAGTTCAACAACGTCACGATACATGAAATAACGTCGGGTAAGAAAGGATTTTCCTGGATTGAGCTTGACCGGATCTGGGTCGGAAGTTTCAGCCCGGTGTTGATTGAAGACGTGATTCGTACGTACCAGAATCCAGGGGGGAATTTTCGCGAAGATCTCGGAAGTGTCTACAATCTTCACAGTGTTAAGAACGATGGCGGTAATCTTTTTATCAATCTCTCCAACCTTGCGGAATGGCTGGGCATCTTTGTGAAAGATGCACCATCATCGGTGCTTACCGATTTCGGCAGTGCCGCGCTGCTCGACACCAAGATCACCGGTGATCAGATGGTGTTAAACGGATTCAGCGCGCGATCGGAACCGGATATGTTCCTCACAAACTTTGAAGAACAATCGCCTATCCCGTTTGCACTGCGGAACATGATATCAAACCGCGCGCTGATGGTCACAAGTTACGGTCTAAGCCAGGGCGACCAGTTTTTCCGGCGGCTTCAGAAGGGAAGGCGCGCATCGGAAATTACCGCCATGCAGGAATCGGTCCGCGAGCTTGACGAAGACCCGGCCACACTCTTCAGCAAGTTTTCGGGAGAACTCGCTATTTGCTGGCTTGAGAGCCGAAAGGAGACGTTGTTGCCGGTGATGATTATTCATGATCGCAACAACATCCAAAACTGGTCAAGGTTGTTCAGGAAGATCGCCGAAACGAAAGTTGCGGATACCCTGTTCGTTGATCATTATTCGGGTTACCGCATTTTTGAACTTCCGCAGCATTCATTCATGCAACAGTTGTTCTCGCCTCTTGTGAAAGATTTTTCAGGCGGATACTATGTGGAAAATGGAAATTCTATTTGTGTTGCTTCCGACATAGAAGAACTGAAATATTTTCTGGGAGATATTGACCAGGAAAACACATGGGGAAAATCCGTTGCGCAAAACAAGTTCTTTGAATCGACGCTACTTGAAGCTAACATCAGCCTGTTTGTAAATACACCTAGGGTAATAACGATGCTCGAAAACTCGCTTCATCCGAAGTGGAAATCATTTTTGAAGGAAAACGCTCAGATTGTGGAGACACTCGGAATGGGGGCGATTCAATTCAGTCACCTGAGTGATAATTTTTACACGAACGTTTCGTGGTCGCTTAAGCCCTATAAACCGACGGAAGCACCCGCGCCCCGCGACCGCTTCGTAACGGTATTCGATTCACGAATTACAAACATGAGTGTCGTTAACAGCCACGTTGACCGGTCCCGAGAGGTACTTATTCAGGACTCCTTGAAAAACCTCTCGCTGTTATCAGGAGACGGTAAGGTATTATGGAAAATGCCCCTGGACGGCATGATTCAGGGTGCGGTACACCAGGTCGATTACTATAACAACGGAAAGCTTCAATACTTCTTCTGCACTCCGGGAAAACTTCATATCGTAGACCGGCTCGGAAAGTATGTTGAACGTTTTCCTGTCGAAATCAAGGAGCAGAACATCGATTTTGTCTCCCTTGTCGACTATAATCACAATAAACAATACCGCTTCCTTATCGGCTCCCGGGAAGGAAATCTCTGGATTTTTGATAAGGACGGCAATAATCTCGAAGGCTGGCAGCCGCGACGGATAGAGGGTGCGTTACTCACGGCACCTGATCACCACCGCCTGCTGGGACGCGACTACATGGTGGCCGTCCGGAAAGACGGTGTGGTTTTCCTGATGAATCGACGCGGCGAGCTTTTGCCAAATTTTCCACTCGATCTGAAAACCAGACTCGCCGGAGAATACTACATTGACGTCGGACGAAATCAGAGCGAGACTACATTTACCGTCGTTTCGGAAGATGGCTCCCGGATAAGGTTCAACCTTCAGGGCAAGGTTGTTTCCCGCGAAGTGTTGGTCAAGACGGCACTCGAGGCCAGGTTCGCCCTGGTCCGGGAGCGCGAAGGTAAATCGTACGTTATAACCCGTTCCGAACCTGCGCAATTCACCGTTTTCGATGTGAATGCAAATGAGATCATTCGAAGTGACTTTATCGGACCACGCACGAAAACACAGTTTCTTTTACCCGGTTCGGGTCGGAATTTCATTGTTGTCACCGACAAGACTCAGGAACTGTCTTACGTATACGATAGGTCGGGTCGCCTGATCTCCACCGTGCCCGTTGAAAGCTCCTTTATCGAGATTTCGCCCGTCGACAACGGGAGGATCAAGGTCTTCAGCAGTTTAGACAAGAGCTTTACGGTTTCCTTCCTTCAGTAGCTGGTTTTGCAGATCCCAGAAAACTGAGGAAATCCAGGATCGCTTGATGTATCTCATTAAGCTGATCGGATGTGATCACATACGGCGGTAGCACGTAGATGACATTGCCGAGAGGTCTGAGCAGGATATCACGTTCCAGAAAGTACGTATAGATCGTTCGCCCGAGTTGATTGAAGTAAGAGGTTGTTCCTATTGTGGAGATCTCAATGGCCAGGATCGTCCCGCAGGAGCGCGCGTTACGAATCCCGGGATAGCCGGAAACTTTTTCAGCAAACGTTGCCTGAGCGCGGCTGATACGATTTATAGCTTCGCGACATCCGGCATCCATCAGCATATCAAAGCTCTCGCAAGCGACCGCGCATGCGATGGGATTGGCCGTGTAGGAATGACCATGATAGAACGTATGCGACCGGTCAGAAGACATAAACGCCTGCTCAATTTCCGCGGAGCAGGACGTGACACCGAGTGGTAATGTCCCGCCTGTAATGCCTTTCGATATCGCCATGATGTCGGGTAATGTCGCAATCTGGTCGGTCGCGAAAAGCGTACCTGTACGTCCAAAGCCCGTGAACACTTCGTCGGCAATGCAAACGACTCCGTGATCTTTGGCTGTCATCAACAACGAATCAAGGAGTTCAGCTTTGTACATTACCATTCCTGCGGCACCCTGAACAAGTGGCTCGAAGATGAATGCCGCAACATCGTTGGTGGAAACCAAGTTAATGAAATGTGCGCGGACATTGTCGAAGTTGTCCGTTGTTGGCACCGGAATGTACTCGACGTCGAACAAAAACGGATGGAACGGACGAGTGAAATCGCCACGATCACCGACGGACATGCTGCCAAAGGTGTCGCCGTGATACGCGCCGTCAAACGCAATAATTTTCCTGCGCGGTGTACCCCGGTTAAACCAGTACTGCATGGCCATTTTCAATGCGACCTCGACCGCCGTACTGCCGTTATCGGAAAAGAACAAACGCTTTTGATTTTTGGGAAGGATCGACAGGAGTCGTCGCGCAAGGTTGATAGCAGGTTTATGTGTAAACCCTGCGAAGATCACGTGCTCGAGTGTGACTGCCTGCTCATGTAACGCTTTGGCTATTCGTGGGTGACTGTGTCCATGAATATTCACCCACCATGACGAAACTGCATCGATGATTTTTCGTCCATCAGCCGTGTGAAGATAAATGCCTTCCGCCGATTCAATCAATATGGGCTGGCTGCCGGCAAGCGAGGTAAACGGATGCCAGATGTGATCACGATCTGTCTCAGCGAATTGCTCAAAGGATTCCGGTGGAAAGCTTGCCTGCATATTTTTTTACGATTTCTTTAGTAATAGCAGCCTCTGCTCCGATGTGGAGAAGGCACGGGAAGCCGGCATAGTTCATAATGATCCTCTCGCTTTCTTCATTCCGCGGTCCGTTGAAGATGATACCCGACACATTAAGACTTCGTCGTTTCAGCGCTTCTATCGTAAGCAACGTGTGGTTTATGCTACCGAGATAAAAGTTTGACACGAGAATCACAGCAGCGTTAAAATGTGATGCAAGATCAATGATGAGCTCCTGATCATTAATCGGGACCAGACATCCTCCCGCGCCTTCGATGACGATCGAATTATTTGTGGGGGGAAGCGTGAAGTCCCGGACGCTGATATTTAGTCCTTCTCTACGTGCAGCGGCATGCGGCGACTCGGGCGTCATCAAACGAAAAGCTTCCGCGTGGATCACAACGGCGGGATTGGTGACCAGGTTTCGAACAGCATCCGCGTCGGTGGGCAGGCCGGCCTGAACGGGTTTCCAGTAATCGGCCCCGAGCGCTTCGCACAGTATCGCGGAAGCAAGCGTTTTACCGGAATCGGTGCCTATCGCCGTGACAAAGTACAGCTTGCGTTCACGGGTTAAGCGTTCTTGTTTTTTAGCAGCGTGCACAATCTCTCGATTTCGTTTTGTGTATTGAATGTGTGAAGACAGATCCTGAGACGTTCCTTACCGGCAGGGACCGTCGGGCTTAGAATCGGACGAACGTCGAATCCGCTTTGACGCAAATCAAATGCGCACCGACGGACGTTTTCCGGACCGGGGATAAAGACGGTTTGAATGGCGCTTGACGTAATTTTTGCCGAAGGGTCGCCCCGCATTTCATTAACGAAAACATCAATGTTCTCTTGAAGTTTTTCCTGCAGGACCGGATGTTCATGCAGATACCCGAACGCGCATGCAATTGACACTAGCGTGTGATGATCCGGCGCCGTTGTATAAATGAATGGTCTGGCAAAATTGATAAGGAAATCTTTTAACTGTGCAGGCCCCGCAATACATGCCCCGTGAACTCCCATCGCCTTGCCAAAGGTGTAAATTCGTACCGGTATTTTCTCAGAGAGTCCGGCAGCGACGGCAAGACCTGCACCTTGTTCACCCATAACGCCAGTGCTATGCGCTTCGTCCAGGATGATGCAGGCATCGTGTTTTTCCGCGAGCACGGTCAGTTCGTGCAGAGGGCATACATCGCCATCCATCGAATAGATTGATTCCACGACGATGAACACACGACCTTCGGAATTGCGGAGTTTCCGTTCGAGATCATAAAGATCGTTATGTCTGAAGCTATAACGTTTTGCCAGGCTCAACCGGGTCCCGTCCTTGATGCTTGCGTGAACAAGCTCATCGTAGAGAATTGTGTCACCTCGCTGGGGTAGTGCGGACAGAACAGCAAGGTTAGCTGTGTATCCGGAGTTGAAAATCAGCGCAGCGTCTGCGCAAAAAATGTCTGCAAGTATTGACTCCACCTCATCGGCATAGGCATCGTGCCCCGTCAGAAGACGTGATCCGGTGGATCCATTCAGGCGGGGGAACCGGGGTTTGTGCCCTGCGATCCTTGCGGCCAGTTCTTCCGACCGCGCCAGACCCAGATAATCATTGCTTGAGAAGTCTGTCAATTTCTCACCGCTGTGGGAGGTAAGCCTCCGGTAAAGCCCGGATCGTTGTTGATCTGCCAGCTTATGGGAGATAAAGTCAGCTACCCTTTTCGACATGCTCAAAATTAATCCGCGATCTGTTGCAGCAATAGTGTCGCAGGTGTTTTTATTTCCCCCCTTAAAGAACGCTATTCCTTGTTTCTGGCGTAATTTTGGTTACACGTTCCGGACTGCCTTCCACTACAAAACACCAGACGTATGGTTCAAAATACGACTACCCACCTGGCGACTTACATTGTAGCATTGCCACTGCTTCTGATCTGTCAATTTGTACATGCGCAGGAAGAAAGGAGTCCGGTCCATGGCGGAGTATACGCCGGGATAGCCGTTCCATCGGCTGCTTTTAAAGAGGCCGTAGACAATGGCAAAGGGGGACTCGGAATCGGGTTGGACGCCCACGTGCTTGCCAATCCATTTGGCAAACGGAGATGGTCACCGGTGTATCTCGGCGGGGGATTCCAGTACATCTCCTTTGGGCGCGACAAGATCGCCGAGACGTCCTCCGCGCCACCTTATAAGACTTCCTTTAACTATTATGGCATAAATGGCCTTGGCAGGTTGTTGCCGTTCAAAAGAGACGGTTTTACGATTTTCCTTGATGGGATGCTTGGATTGAAAATCATGAACGCCAGGACCAAGATCGACAAGAATGCGTTCCAGTCTATCCTCGATGAGAATCAACCGGAAGTCATCAACAACGCAACGGATACGGGCCTGAGCTATGGAGCAGGGATCGGATTCTTTACCAAACGATATTCCATAGACGAGAATGGCGACCACATCGGAAAGGCCTCATTCTCGTTGCGTGTGGCTTATATCTGGGGCGATAAGGTATCGCATGTCAGGCGCGGCTCGCTGCAGGTTGAAAACGGATTTGTTACCTACGAGGAGGGGCACGCTCCCACGGACATGATTCAGCTGCAGATCGGCGCGTATATTTTCTGATCAGCCCTTTCCCCGCATCTTTTCAAGCATATCCCACATTTCGTTTGGAACCATTTCGAGGTGGCTGAACTCACCGCCGTTTCTGAGCCACTCGCCTCCGTCGATGGTGATTACTTCACCATTTATATATCCTGAATAGTCAGAAATCAGATAGGCCGCAAGATTGGCAAGCTCCTGATGGTCGCCTACCCGCTTAAGGGGTATCCGCTGCGCGGGATCGAACTTGCTTACGAGATCTCCGGGAAGAAGCCGGCTCCATGCGCCCTCGGTAGGAAACGGACCGGGTGCGATCGCGTTGCTCCGAATGTTGTACTTCGCCCATTCCACTGCCAAAGATCGCGTCAACGCAAGGACTCCCGCCTTACCACAGGCGGAAGGCACCACATATCCTGAGCCGGTCCATGCGTACGTCGTGACTATATTCAGGAAAACTCCGGGTTGCTTCTTGGCAATCCAGTTCTTTCCGGCCGCAAGACTCATGTAGTAGGTACCCTTCAGAACAATGTCAACCACAATATCGAATGCGCGATGCGAAAGCCGTTCCGTCGGACTGATGAAGTTTCCGGCTGCGTTGTTCAGGACGGCATGGATCTGACCAAACTCCGCCTCGACACTTTTCATCATTGCTTCTATTTCGTCATACTTCCGGATGTCGCATGCCACCGGTAACACTTTTCCGCCCGTTTCTTTCGAAAGTTCTTCCGCCGTTTTTGCAAGCACATCCATCTTACGGCTTGTGATAACTACGTTGGCTCCGAGTTCCAGGAAGTACTTGCTCATTGAGCGGCCAAGTCCGGTGCCTCCACCAGTTACAATGATTGTTCTGCCCTTCAGGCTATCCTCCTTTAACATGCCTTTCATGAATGTGATTTGTTTGTGGTTTTTCCAAGTTCAATCATTTTGCTCAGTTAACCAAGTTCCGGACAAAAAGAAAGACTGCCGGCGTGGCAGTCTTCTTTCTTATGCTTGTGCAGTCGGAAACTATCCATTCACGGAAAGGTCGTCAGACAGCGCATTAAATTCATCGATGACCGGTTGCAGCGCTTCTTCAAGTTCTTCAGTGCTGCCATCTGCATACTTAATTAACGCAATCTGCTGGTCATTTACAGTTTCAAACACGACATCGCCGACCTTTTTGTTGTTGGCATAGAGCGCCAGTTTTACTATGTCGTTGAAGTCAGTGCTCGTTGATGTCAGGTCTGCAGATCCCTGCAACTTAAGGTTCTTTACCTGCACATATCCTTCAACGGATGAAAGGCTTTCTTCACTCTTGCTGGCATCAGCATACTTGGCGGTGACTGAAGCCGCCGTTAATGTCTCCTGGCCTTCTTTCAGCGATACAAAGACAGATGAAGAAGTAGCGCTGGTGGCATCAATTCTCAGAGACGCGGTAAACGGCTCGACAAACAGAGAGATGTCTGCAACTACAGGAAATCCACCTTCATCATACTCCATGCTCAGATCAAGTTCTACAACCTGGGTGTCATCTACGAAGACAGCGACGATTAGGGTAACTGGTTGATAGTACGACTCTCCGAATTCATCTACGACCTCGACTTCCTCATATGCGCTAATGCGAAGGGCGGCATTGTTTTCCAACGATCCCTCCGTCGGGAAGTAGATGGTGATATTGTCAGATTCACCCATGAAGAAAAAGGCACCTTCCTGCTCATCCCAGCTGTACTTGCCTTTGTTAGCCTCAAAGTCAAATCCGCCCTCAGCTCCGGTGCGTCCTTTGGTGGCTTCAGTGAGGAGGAAAACCTTTTTGAATTCGGTACCCTTATCCTTTAGGAATGCGCGAAGCTTTTCTTTCCCGGTACCCACACGTCCAAAAGGATCATCCTCGCTGACGAGTTGAAAAAAGTCCTTTACTGCCTGCAATCCGTCGGCGTCGGCGAGATCCTGAAGGTCGCTTTTGGTGGTGTTATTGAATGCATTGATTTCCGTCTTGGCGTCCGTCCGCGATAACTGGCTGCCACCGCTATCGTCGTTGTCGCAGGCAGTTAATCCAAGGAACAAAGCGAGGGTACCTGCACTAAGCAGTTTGTGTTTAATTGTCATACGAGAGTTTTGATTATTAGAATGATAAAAAATTGTGACCTCAGAAAAATTGAGATAGTGGCTTTTACGGATTGATCGGATACTTTGGTTACGGTTATTCGAAAAAAAAATTGCAATAGCGATGTGACACAATTTCGCCCGGAACGGTTGGTATCGATCAGAAATATTTATTTTTGAGAAAATCTTATATCATGAAAACGGTGCATCTTATCCCGGCTTTCTTTCTCCTTTTTTCTTCCTGTGTGGTTTCCAAGAAGAAGTATGACGAATTGCTTGCACAAAAGGTTCGATTGGAAGCGGATCTGAGTGATCGCTCGGGAGAATTGAGTAGCGCACGCGTTACGATAACCGATTTGCAGTCCAAACTCGACAGTCTTAAGCAAGACACCACAAGCCTCGGCATCGACCTCAGAAACAATTCGCAGCGTCTCGCGCAACTGGAGCAGGACTACTCGCAGCTTAACGCCACATACAAGAATCTCGTTGCGAGCAGTGGAAAGATGAACAGGGATCTGATGCAACAACAGGAACAGCTTCTTGCGATTCAGGAAAACCTGGACAGAACGCGCCATGTCAATGATTCTCTGAGCATCAGCCTGGGTGAACGTGAAAAGAAGGTACGCGAGCTTGAGCAGATTCTGGCGAACAAGGACCGTGCGGTTCAGGATCTGAAGAGCAGGATAAGTTCCGCATTGTTGAACTTTAAGGAGAACGACATTTCAGTTACGGTGAAGAATGGAAAAGTTTACGTTTCCCTGGCTGAGCAGCTGCTTTTTGGTTCAGGTAGCGTAACCGTTGACTCGAAGGGGGTTGGCGCCCTGCAGCAGCTGGCGAAAGCGATAAAAGATCAGGATGACATAAACATCATGATCGAAGGACACACTGACAACGTACCGATTTCGAAAAAGTCGCAGTACATGAATGACAACTGGGATCTCAGCGTAATGAGAGCGACCTCCATTACACGAATCCTTACGAAGGCAGGTGTATCGCCGAAACAGATCACGGCGTCGGGCCGGTCTGAATATATGCCTCTGGCTTCAAACGACACTCCTCAGAATAAACAGAAGAACCGGCGGACGGAAATTATCATCACGCCAAATCTGGATGAACTCTTTAAGATACTCGAGTCGAATTAAATATCGGTTTGAGGAAGCATATCGCGAAGGCGCTCGTACAGGCGCAGGCATACCCAGGCGTCGGTCGCGGCGTATTCGATCTGCTTCTCAGTCAGCGTCGGGGCTTCCCAGTTTGAGGTCTGCGCGCTTTTCGAGATCCTGAACCCAAGGATCAGCGCGGTAAGCTTCTTTACGCTTTCCACCTGAAGGCCAACCTGGCGGGCCATTATAGACAGGTCGATGAATGAAGCCGGGTCAAAGGCGCGCAAACCCTGGAGTGCTTTAATATCGTCACGGATCGCGACACCGGCTTTGATAATCGTTTCGTTTTCGAAAATTGCGCTTAAGTGTGGCGAGATGCCGGTGTGATGTGTTCGGATCAGAAACACCTTGTCCGGAACGGCAAGCTGAAGCAGCGCGACCTTGAAAGACTGGCCCTTCTTGAAACTTGGACGTGTTTCTGTGTCAAACCCCACGACTTTGTGTTTCACTACCTCCTGATAAACCCTGGAAAGATTCTTAGGGTCAGTGATTACCTGAACTTTTCCGGCAAATGCTTTCAGCGGAAGCAGATTGATCTCGTCAGCGCTGATCGTCAGCTTGGGGGCATTATCATTCGGTACTTTCCCTGTCATTGAATCTCCGTATCCTGAAATTGAGGTAAGCCTGCAACACGGTCATTACCGGACTAATTATACAAAAAAATGTGAACGGCGCATAGACAGCCGTTGCAACCCCGAGGACACTTGACTGCGTGGCTCCGCAGGTGTTCCACGGAACCAGGACGGATGTTACCGTCGCGGAATCCTCCAGTGTACGGCTAAGCACTTCGGGTTTAAGACCTCGCGCCCTGAACGTATTCGCAAACATTCTTCCCGGAACGGCAATAGCCATATATTGATCTGAAGCCGTTGTATTAAAGAAGATGCACGTTGCCGTTGTCGACAATACGAGGGATCCGGTACTATGGGCCCGCTGGATGACAAAGGCGGCGATACGGTGAAGCAGCATCGACGACTCCATTACTCCACCAAAGATCATCGCGCACAGGATGAGCCAGATTGTATTAAGCATGCCGCCCATACCTTTCGCCTGGAGGAGTTCTGTAATCATCGCATTGTCGGTCTGAATGCCGATTGTGGTTGTCATCGCATTCATCACGGAAATAAAGGATGCTTTCAGGTAATTGCTTTCTATGCTTGCTACTTCCCGCGCAGCTTCATCACCGGAATACTTTTGCATCAGTGTCTCCCGGGCAATTTGTTCGATGACGTGCGGCTGAAAAATGACTGCGAAAAGTCCGCCCAGCAGCGCCCCGATAAGCAGCGCCGGGAGTGCCGGAACACGCTTTACGATCAGAAAAATCACGACAGCGGGAACCAGAAAAAGCAAGGGATTAAGATTGAACGATTTCTCAATCGCGTCAAGCACCATCGACGAATCGGTTCCTCCTACGGGCGCGTCAAGAGTGAATCCCCACACCAGGAAAATGAGTAGCGTGATAATAAGCGTAGGTGTGGTGGTATAGACCATGTAGCGGATATGCGTGAACAGGTCGGTTCCAGCCATGGCCGGTGCAAGGTTTGTTGTATCGGAAAGGGGAGACATCTTATCGCCAAAGTAGGCACCCGATATTATCGCGCCGGCAATGACACCCTCATGAATTTCCATAGCCTTCCCGATCCCGAGCAGTGCTATACCCACGGTTGCGATCGTGGACCAGGAGCTTCCCGTTGCCAGGGAGACAATTGCACACACGATGCATGCCGCGAAGAGAAATATTACCGGATTGAGGATCTTCAGACCATAATAGATCATAGCCGGCACGATACCACTGAGGAGCCAGGTGCCGGATAGTGAGCCGATGGCTAGCAGGATGAGCATGGCTGCCATCGCTGAGCTGATGCTGCGGACAATACTGCTTTCGATCTCCTGCCACGAATAACCAAGCCGGAAAGATATGATACCGGCAACGGCCGCCGCCAGCAGCAAGGCGATCTGGTTTGCTCCGCTGATCGCATCGACCCCAAGTACCACGACGTTGATCGTCAGCAGTACGATCAAAACGAAAATCGGAATAAGGGCCTGGATCAAAGTGGGCTGTTTCTTGTCAACAGTCATGTCAGCGGCAGTTATAAGCGGGTAAGATAGGCATATTTGTCGGGAGAACAGTTAGCTATTCCTCCGTGACGTGATAGCGTACCCCTCTATTTTCGAGGTAGTCAAGTATATACCGGAAGTGCGCGGGATCCTCTCCCAGGTATTCGGGTGGTGAGATTCCCTTTCGCGAGAAGCTGCCATCGGCCACCAGGTTGACCACGGCGGTACATGTGAATCCGGTGGTCCGCGCCATGGACAAGGTACCTGTTTTGTCGTCGGTATAATCGAGAAGGTCGTATTGATATGAAACCGCTTTGCCGCTGTTCGTGCCGTTAATGCGGATCCTCATTACGGTAAACTCGCGTTCTCCCCGCTTCAGCTGCCATTTCGGGAACAACAGCCTGGCTGTCATATCGATTGGCCGGATTTTCGTCCCGTTAACTTCGATTTCGTCGTACGAGAAGAAGCCGGAGTCGCGTAATACCTGGAGGTAGCGGATGGTCCCCGGGTATCGCAGCGTCTTTTCTATCATGTTTGGAATTCGCGGCATTGTCCGGATCAGTGTCCGTAAACCATCCGAGTTCCATGATTCGAGGGTACCGACTTCGGCGAAGTGGACGAGCTCAGGGTCTGACAACGCTTCTCTGACGACGAGCGCACCGTTCTGCACATACCGCGCGGGTCGCACATATTCTTCAATTACGTCTATAGGGGAGAACACAGCCCTGTACTCCCATGGCCATTCTCTTACAAGCGGAAGTCCTCCGACAAGACACTCATAGTCGATTACCTGCATGGTTTGGTTATGATAGCCCAGGATGATATTGCCCATGCCGGGCGCCACGCCACAATCGGTCACAACGGTTACGTTATGCTTTTTTGCGAGCGCATCCAGATCGAATGGGTCTTCAGGGAAGAAGGAAATATCCACCATATCTTTGCCGGCTTCGATCACGGCCCTGGCAGTCGCATAACCCATGAATCCCGGCACCGCCCCTACGATCAGGTCGAATCCCGACACGAGCTGCTTAAGATTTTCGGTGTCGCTCAGGTCGGTTTTAATCGTCCTGACACCTTGTTTTTTCAGCGCGTCAAGAGCATTGACATTGATATCGGCGGAGGTTACTTCAAATGCGTTGCGGAGGTCGAGTGCGATTGCGCTTCCAACCAGGCCCGCTCCAAGTACAAGGACTCGTTTCATATATCTCTCAGTGAAATGCGATACTAATGAATCAGTCAACTTAAATACAAGAATTAATGCTATTTTCCATCAAATTCTACCGGATGGAGCTGCAAAGTATGCTTGCGCGTGCAAAGGACTCAGGATTTTACCGTTTTATCCTGAATTTTGCCCTCAACAGAATGATTCCCTTCAACCAACCCCATGGATTCAGAATCGTCGAGGTTGGTGATAACCGAATCAAGGTTCGTCTTCCCTACAAGCGACGGAACTTCAACCATATCCGCGGACTGCACGCATGCGCGCTTGCAACCGTGACAGAGTACACCTCAGGTTTGATGCTGATTTCCAGACTCGATGCGCGAAAGTTTCGGTTGATCATGCAACGGCTGGAGATGGATTATCACTACCAGGGAAAAGCGGATGCATTCGCCGAGTTTTCAGTTGACGAAGCATGGTTGAACGAACACGTTTACCTGCCGCTACAGGAAAAGGAATCGGTCGTCGTGATCTGTGAGGTAAAAATCGTCGACAGTGGAAACAACCACCTTACTACCGGGAAAGTCTTTTGGCAGATCAAAGACTGGCAGAAAGTCAAAACGAAGATCGGGCAGCGGTAACTTGACGTTTTTTGGAATAAAGCGTAATTTCAGAACCTTAACCCGTACGACTATGCGTCGCATCGACGAACTTCTCACGGAGTATGGCGAAAGCCATCAAAACCAGACGAACAAAGCCATTCATTGGATTTGCGTTCCGCTGATCTTTTTCAGCATCGTCGGCCTTATCGCATCTATTCCGAGTAGTATGTTGCAGACTTTCATGGGGCCGGGAAATCCCTATGCGAACTGGGCAACGATCACGCTCGTCCTGGTACTTATTTACTATGTGACCTTATCGGTTCCGTTGAGCATAGGAATGATGCTGTTTGGTGCGCTTTGCCTGGTGGTTGCAAATACGCTTAGTGGATTGAGCATTGCTCCGCTCTGGTTGATGTGTATCGTGATCTTCGTTATCGCATGGATCGGCCAGTTCTACGGCCACAAGGTGGAAGGAAAAAAACCTTCTTTTTTCAAGGATATTCAGTTCCTGCTAATAGGTCCGGCGTGGCTAATGCATTTTATTTACAAACGATTGGGAATACCTTACTAATTGGAAACGACTTTTATTGAAGGAGCACTACCGGAAGGATTTCGCTGCGATTTCGATTCCTACTTATTCAACGAACCAAAGAACCTTACCATTCAGGCATCTGCAGGCTGGTACTCTTTTTATGCTGTTCGCACTGAAAAAAAGATTGCCAAGGCGCGTGCGCACTTCTTCGTGCAGGATGATCTCGCGGTCAGCCCGTTAAAAAATCCGTTTGGATCAGTCGAGTTCTCGGATACTCTTCCGCCTCGCGAGTTGTTTGAATTCATCAAATGGGTTGAAGGACGACTTGCCGCTGCAGGCGTGAAACGTATCGAAATTAAGTCATATCCGGAATTATACAATCCAAGTTGTTCTGCCTTACTCTCAACGTTTTTGTTCAATCAGGGTTATAGCGTCAGGAAAGCCGAGTTAAGCGCATGTATCGAAGTATCCGCGAACAGCTTGTACCAGGTGATGTCAAGCTGGGAAAAACGCAAGGCCGGACAAATACGGCGCAGTAACCTCAGGTTTGGCCTGATGCCCGTCAACAAGTTAAAAGACGTTCATGAATTCATTAGTTCGTGCCGCGAGGAACGAAGGCAGTCGCTCAGCATGACGTACGGCCAGATCAAGACAGTCAGCGATCATTTCCCCGAACGTTTCCTGCTTTTTGGAATGTTCGACAACAACTCGCTCGCAGCCGCTTCGATTTCAATTCTCATCAACAACACGATCCTCTATAACTTTTACTCGGGTCACGCGAAGCAGTACGACAAGCTCAGCCCCGTCGTCCGGCTGATGGAAGGGATTTATGAGTATTGTCAGACGGAGAAGATCAGGCTTATCGATCTCGGGACATCGGCGCTCCAGGGACGTCCGAACTTTACACTCCTGGATTTTAAACTTAACCTGAGCGCTACCCCAACACAAAAGCTGGTCTACGAAAAAGTTCTTTAAGTCATGGCTTCGCCGCTGGTTACGGTTATCTGCTTGTGTTACAACCACCGGCGTTTTGTTCGGGAGGCTATAACATCCGTTTTACAACAGACGTACCCGGCGATCGAGGTCATCGTTGTGGATGACCACAGCACCGACGGAAGCGCCGACGAAATACGTTCGGTTCTGACCGGTTACCCTTCCATAAAATTTCTCGCGTTACCCGAAAATCTCGGCAACTGCCGCGCCTTCAACGAAGGATGGAAAATCGCAAAGGGGGAATATGTCGTCGACTTCGCGACCGATGACATCATGCTGCCTTATCGTATTGAGCGGCAGGTTCGATTCTTCGAGTCGCACAACGATGTCGGTGTTGTCTTTACGGATGCGGAATATGTTGACGAAAATGGGAGAGTCATTCGTGAGCATTTCCGCCATCTCAAGTCACATGGTCTGTTGCGGCAAATTCCGGAAGGTGACGTGTACGCCGATGTGTTGAAGAGATATTTCATATGCTCGCCTACGATGCTCGTCAGAAGATCCGTCTTCGAGAAGCTGGGCGGCTACGATGGTGACCTTGCCTATGAGGATTTTGATTTCTGGGTCAGGTCAGCAAGATACTTCCAGTATGGTTTCCTCGACGAGAAACTGACCAGGGTACGGCTACTGGGAAATTCGCTCAGCAAAAGGTGGTATCTCCCCGGGGATCCGCAGATCCACTCCACATATTTGGTTTGCATGAAGGCGATGGCACTGAACAAAGACCAACGTGAAAATGATGCGTTGGCGGAACGAATCAGATTTGAAATCCGTCAATGTGTTTTTTCCGAAAACCGCAAGCAGGCGGTTTTGTTTTATGAACTTCTGAGGACGATGAGGAAGCCTGATCTGTTGAGTAAGCTTATCATGCTTCTGAACCGCGTACACCTCCCGTTGTCGCCGCTGCGCAGGTGGTACCACAAGATACGATACTCATGATTTCCAAAGGCGAAGCTCAATGGAGATTCGCGTTGTATCGGAATTAAAATTCACTGCGCCGCCATGGACCAGATACGGCGAGAAGACCAGGACCTCATTGTCACGCGGATCCGGCCGCTCACAGCTGAACGCACCCGAAATAGCCGTCACGGCGGGAACGTTAAATCTGAGTCCGTTAATTACCGCGCCCTGTGCGGTTCGTTCAAGCCGTGACTCTGGCCAGTGATGGCTTCCAGGAATCAGGATCAGCGAGGAAAGTTCGTTGCTACCTGCAACCGGGATATACAGATTAATACAGTCGTCGTAATCTTCGAGCCAGACGTCGCGATGCAATGGATTATTATCGCCACTCAACGGGCGGATTACACGAAAGTGGAAGACAGCTTGTTGATCAAACGGGTTTAACGCCCCCAACGTAACGCCGCAGATTTCACTGATACGCTTTTCAACCACTTCAATGGGAACAGGAAAGTCACGCGTGCTTAGCAACTTCGTTTCCTGAACCGCCCTAAGATGCGATTGCAGGTCGGGTACAATGGTGTGATAATGTTCCGGCCTGAATCCTTCGGGTATATCAAGCCCGGCGTTTCTCCAGCACCGAAAGAGCAATTCAAGTGTGTTTCGGCGGAACGTTTGATATGTGGCTTCGTCGAAACATGGTTCCACGTTAAATCCCCTTTCTGACCACGTTGTGAGTTTTGTGAGGTCTGTCGCATGGTGTAACAGAACGCGCGATTCGCCGGTGATGCGCTCACCCGATGCGTTGTAACTGATCGTTCTGTCGTTCACCACGTATTCCACAACCTGTACTATTTGCGGTTATCCTCGTCAAGAACCATACTGACATAATTGGCATACCGTGAAAGGGCGATCGTTCCGGCTTCGACTGCGGCGATGATCGCGCAGCCAGGTTCGTTGATATGAATGCACCGCGAGCCAAATTTACAGTCCAGTCTTCGCTCACGCATTTCCGGGAGATAGTCCGAAATTTCCTGTGACGTCATGTCGACAAGGCCGAGCTCTTTGACACCGGGTGTGTCTATGAGAAACGTGTTTTCTCCAATGTGAAACATTTCCGCAAACGTCGTTGTGTGTACGCCCTTTTCGGAAAAGGACGAGACTTCGCCAACAGCCTGGCCGATTTCGGGAGAGATTCTGTTTAATAAAGTCGATTTTCCGACGCCGGAATGCCCCGCAATCAGTGTAATCTTGTTCTGCAGAATATTTATAAGCGGACTGAGGTCGTCATCGTTCACAGC
>CBKWFZ010000012.1:0-17102 GCA_966673785.1 uncultured bacterium | reverse complement strand
TCAGCGAAAGCATTCAGTTAATGGACAAGATCGGCTTCGAGACCTTTACGTTTCGGAAGCTCGGCGAGGAAATCGGTTCGACAGAGGCGTCCATCTACCGCTACTTTGAGAACAAGCACCGTCTGCTGATGTACCTGATTGACTGGTACTGGACCTGGATGGAGTACCGGATGGATTACAGCATGTCGAACGTTGCCGATCCGCGGGAGCGACTTCGTATTTGTCTGAGATTGCTCACGGAAGAGAGCAAAGCCGATCCGAATGTGCCGCACGTGGACGAGGCTGCGCTGCAACGCATTTGTGTCGCTGAGTTCGAAAAGACGTACCTCACCAAGAACGTCGACTTCGATAACAAGGATGGCGTATTCAAACCCTACAAATCCCTTTGTGGCCGGATTGCGACGATCATTTCGGAAATAAACCCCCGGTTTCCGTATGCGAAGACGCTCGTGAGTTCGGTGATGCTAAGCATAACCCATCAGTTATACTATGCCGAGCATTTACCGTCGCTGACGGACATTAAGTACAATCCAAAAAAACAACGGCAGGAGTTGTATGTTTTTCTGGAAGACCTTGTATTCAAAACGATTAATGGATAGTCATGCTTTCGAGTAAAGACATCGCCGGAATTCTGAACACCGCCGCCAGAACATTGCATCACACACTGGAAGCTGCGGCCGTTGAGTCGCTGGAACGGGATAGCCGCACCTATGGCCTGGATGAGTTCCCGGAGTTCAGACGCGACCTTATCGAGGCCGGCAGCAAGACGCGCCTGCTTCTTCTGGAAAACGCCGTTCCTGAAAACATGCTGCGTCAGCTTATCTCCGATGGAAAGGTGTTGCTGACCTTCCGGCGGAACGATGACGGCTCGCTGACGCCGGAGCTGCTTGGCATTGTGCAAAAAAAGATCGTGAAACTCACGGCGGACGATAGCGACATACAGCCTGACCGCCCTTACCTGACGAACGAGACCGGCGAGGTTGTCGTCTTTGTGATCTTTCCCTATGCGAGTATCGTCAGTGACGACAGCAAGACGGAAGGGCAGACCACACTTAAGCCGATGAGACGGCTGTTGCGATTACTAACTACCGAAAAGAAGGAAATCTTTTACGTATTCTTTTACGCCATCCTGATCGGTATTATCGGACTTGTGTTACCGCTCGGCATCCAGACCACGGTATCGCTGGTTTCCGGAGGCGTGTTCTTCAGTTCCATTTACGTGCTCATCGGCCTGGTTATCCTGGGCGTATTCCTTGCGGGTGTGTTTCAGATCATACAAATAAGTCTGGTTGAACACCTCCAGCGACGGATCTTCACAAAAGCCGCATTTGAATTTTCTTTCCGTATTCCGCGGTTGAAAGCCGAATCGATCGCTGGTAACTATGCCCCGGAACTCGTCAATCGTTTTTTCGACGTGGTCAGCATTCAGAAAGGTCTGCCCAAGTTCCTGATCGACCTTTCATCCAGTGCGATCCAGATCTTTTTCGGTCTGATGTTATTGTCGCTGTACCACCCGATGTTTGTCTTCTTCAGCATCGTACTGGTACTGGTCCTCATCCTGATATTTTATTTTACCGGTCCTCGCGGTCTTGAATCGTCGTTGCTCGAGTCGAAGTACAAATACAAGGTGGTCTACTGGTTTGAGGAGCTCGCGCGCACCCTCAATTCGTTCAAGCTTGCCGGCAACACGAGTCTTCCCTTCAAACGGACGGATTACAACGTGAGCAACTACCTCAAATACCGGCGTACTCATTTTTCTGTGCTGATTACGCAGTTTAGCTTTATCGTTCTCTTCAAAGCCGTAGTGACGGGAACGCTGCTTATCATCGGAACGATGCTCGTCGTCAACCGTGAGATCACGCTGGGTCAGTTTGTTGCGTCGGAGATCATTATCATTTTGATCCTGAACGCCGTCGAGAAAATCATCATGTACATGGATGTGATCTATGATTTGCTGACGGCAGTGGACAAGGTCGGAACGATCACCGACCTTCCGCTTGACAAGCTTGGCGGAACGGATCTTCCTCGTGGAGCCGGCAATGGATTTACCGTCGAGACTAAGAATCTCAAATTGAAATATGAGGGAGCGTCAGATTATGTTTTGAAAGGAATCGATCTGAAAATTAAGGCAGGCGATCGCGTTTGCATCAGCGGCGCGGAAGGGTCGGGTAAGTCGACGCTTACGGCAGTTATCGCCGGACTCCGAAGCGACTTCGAGGGTGGAGTCACGATTAATAATTTTTCAATACGGGATCTCGATCTGACCCATTTGCGAAACCGTATTGCGAAAAACATCTCGCCTGATGATATGTTCGATGGATCGATACTTGAGAACATAACGCTTGGTAAGGAGGATCGCACGTTCGAGGATGCCGTGAACGCCTTGATGAAAGCAGGCGCGCTGGATAAGGTAAATACGCTACCCGAAGGACTGAATACGCGCGTGGTAAGTGGCGGAAAAGGATTCTCCAGTATGATGGTGCACCGGCTCATCCTTGCCCGATGCATGGCGAAAAAGCCCGAGCTCATCATTCTTAACGACTTCTTTACCGGGCTGGTCAAGAGTGATAAACTCGATCTCGTGCAACGCATTGTCGATCGTGAAAATCGCTGGACCATGATCGCTGTTTCGAACGATCCGCTGATCATGGCTGCATGTGATTACGTCATCATCATGCAGGAAGGACGCATTGCCGCGCAGGGAAAATTCGATGACTTGATGAACAGAGATGATCTAAGCAAAATCTTTGAATAATATGCTGGGTATTTCAAAGGACAATATCGACCGCTTCATTGGAAAGGAACGGTTTTATACGCTGCAGGCGCTGGATACGCCGCGGGAAGCAAAGATCCTTGCAAAGGTGTTGCTGGGCGTGGCGGCGTTATTTTTACTGGTCTTGTTTCTGCCGTGGCAGCAGAACATTCGCGGGACCGGCTATGTCACCGCGTTCAATCCGCGCAACCGCCCGCAATCGGTGGAGGCAGTGATCGCGGGACGCATTCAGCAATGGCATGTTCAGGAAGGACAGTTCGTGAACCGGGGCGATACCATCGTGACGATCAGTGAAGTGAAAGAAAAATATTTCGATCCGCAGCTGCTGATGCGCCTACGTGAGCAGATAGAAGCAAAAGAAAACGGACTCGTGTCAAAAGAGGAAAAGGTTCAGGCGCTGGAGCGACAGGTTGCTGCGCTCAAAAATGGCATGCAACTCAAAGTCGAACAGTCGAAAGCAAAGCTTGAAGCCGAGCGTGTTCGTTTCGAAAACGCGCGAAACCAGTATGAGCGTAACAAGAACCTGTTCGAGGCCGGCAACATCGCGTTGACGAAATTCCAGGATATCGAGTACAAATTTCAGGGGAGCCAGGCGGATTACCTGAATGCGCAAACGGAGCTCGACCGCGTTCGCGCCGAGTACCTCGACAAAATTAACAAAGCAGAGTCCGACATCAGCAGCACGTACTCCGAGCTGTTTGACGGTCAGGCGGAACTATCGAAAATGAGAAACGAATATGCGAACCTGCAGATACGCAATGCGCAGTATCAGATCCTTGCGCCGCAGAGCGGCTTCATTGTGAAGGCCTCATTGTCAGGCCTCGGTGAAACGATCAAGGAAGGCGACCCCGTATGTACGATCATGCCTGAGAACGCCGACATCGCGGTTGAAATGTATGTGCGCGCAATGGATGTACCGTTGCTGACGAAGGGTAAAAAGGTGCGGATCGAGTTCGACGGCTGGCCCGCGTTACAATTTTCCGGCTGGCCAAGCGTGTCCGTGGGAACGTTCGGCGGAGTGGTCAAGGTGATCGATTATGTCAACTCCAAGCCGGGTGAGTTCCGCATCCTCGTTGTGCCTGACACCGAAGATGAACCATGGCCCGTGCAGCTCCGTCAGGGTTCCGGGACCAAAGGATGGATCATGTTGAACGATGTGCCGGTGTGGTACGAGATCTGGCGACAGCTCAATGGATTTCCGCCGAGCCTTTACAACGAACCGCTCGAGGATGTGATCAAACAGGACAAAAAATCGGATTCCAAAAACAACGACGAAGGTATATGAAGCTGTTCGTAATACGTTCGGTAATTCTGGTCGCGACCTTATGGAAGGTAACGGCGGCGTCTGGCCAGACCGTGACGGATTCGCTGTTTATACTGCCGGATTCCGCGCGGGTTTTTACGATCGAGAATCTATATACGCTGATCCTGAAAAGACACCCTGTTGTGAAGCAGGTGGAGCTGATGTCCGACGTCGCACGTCAGGAAATCCGGCTCGCGCGCGGTAATTTTGATCCGAAGGCCGAGGCGTCACTGGTAACGAAAAACTTCAACGGTACCGAATACTACAAGATTGCCAACGCCGAGTTGAAGGTGCCCACGCGTTTTCCACTGGACCCGAAGGTTGGTATTGACCGGAACAGCGGTGCCTATCTGAATCCGGAACGTTATATCGCGGAGTCGTACGGGTATCAGCAACTCTATGCCGGGATTTCGCTGCCGCTGGGCCGGGGACTGTTTACTGATGACCGGCGGGTGACGTTGCGTCAGGCGGAACTTTTCACGCAGACAACGGAAGCGGAACAGGTAAAGCTCGTCAACAAACTTTTGCTTGACGCGGCAAAGGACTACTGGGAATGGTACTATTCGTATTACAACTTCAGATTGTACAACCGGAGTGTCAGGATTGCGAAAGATATCTTTGACCGGGTGAAGGTCAACGCGAAGTGGGGTGAAGCTGCACCCATCGATACCATACAAGCCAAGTTGACGTGGCAGGAACGCGTGATAGAACAACAGGAGGCGTGGCTGGCGTTCGAAAACAGCGGTGTGAGACTGTCCAACTACTTGTGGGATAGTCTGGCGAACCCCTTGGCGTTGCAGCCATCGTGGGCGCCGGCGTTGCAGGAAGATGACGTTCCAGATGAAGCGGCGCTTGAGTCGCTCCTCGCACAATCGCGGGAGAACCATCCCGAGTTGCGTAAAATCCGTGTGAAGCTGTTGCATCAGGAACTTGACCGGAAACTTGCCGTGGAAAATCTGAAACCGCGCCTTGATCTGAATTACAACCTGATCAATCAGCCGCTGCATCCGGATGAAGGGTTCGTGATGCCCAGTGGTGAAGACTATAAATTCGGCGTTGACTTTTCATTTCCGATCCTTCTGCGCAAGGAGCGCGCAAAACTCGCCATGACAAAACTGAAGATCTCCGAAACGCGGTACGAGCAGGCCGTACTTACACAACGGATTCTGAATGAGATCCAGGCCACATACAATCAACTGGTGACCAACAGGATATTATTTGACCAGCAGCGTCAGCGGGCGGAAAACTATAACCGTTTGCTTGAGGCTGAAGTTATCAATCTGGAAAATGGCGAAAGCGACCTCTTCAAGCTTAATGTGCAGCAGGAAAAATTTCTGGAGGCACAGTCGAAGGTGTTGAAACTACGAGCGGACCTTGAAAAACAAAAAGCCGCATTGTTATGGGCAGCGGGAGTTCGTCATTTGGGCGCGGAGCCTTAAACGATAATGAATCGCTCCTACGGGTTCACAATGAAACGTTTCCCCGCCCGCACAAAACTTTGTGGAGCCGTACCCGTGAATGCCTTGAATTCTCTGATAAAATGTGACTGATCTGCGAACCCGTTGTCATACGCGACTGTTGCGAAGTCGACCGGGGTACCGGAGCGCATGTAACGTTGCACAGCGTTCAATCGCGCAATTCGCATATATTCTTTCGTAGTGATACCAAAACGACTTTTGAAGCCGCGTTGCAGCTGACGGGGACTGATGGGGACTTCGCGCATCAGATCCTTCTGAGCGATCAAACCCGAATGCCGGCGTACGATGCGCGCCGCGAGCGCGGTGTAGTCGAATTCGTTGATGTTTTTCGCAAGCATCGCGCTGAGCAGCGAATTTGCGATCGCAACACGCGAGGCGGAACTGTTTTTTTCTCTGATCCGGTGACAGAAATCGTTAATGTTCGCGCCTAATACATCCGACGTGTCCACATATGTTGATGCAATGACTGATGGCGGCAGCCCCAAAATGTTTGACAAGCCATCCGGGTGAAACCGGATTCCGAATACGGATACGGTGTTGCTGAAGCGCACTTCATACTGACTCGTGTGCAGTCCGATGAGCGTGTAGTCTGGCGAGGGAACTTTCCCGTTATTTTTTTCCGTGAGGTGACAGTGATCGTCAGTGATGTGAATGATCAGTTCGACGTATCCGTTGGGCACAACGGACTGAGTGAAGTCGGGAAGCGCATTTACATTAAACCGCGCTGACCAGTACGTGTGTATGTACGGCGCAAGAACAGGGCAGGGGGGATACTCTTCGAATACTATGTTCATCATTATCGTGAAAAAAGGCGCACGACTCCTTCATCGTGCGCCGTTGAAATCAGCCTAGCAGCGAGGTGTCGACCACGCTTGAGTTTGTCGGAAGCCATTCCTGTTCAAATGTGGCTATGATGTTGTTTCTTCCGAAAACACCGAGGATACGCGCCGTTTCCGTTCCGGTATTCCGGAAGTTGTGGGGTACCATTTCCGGGATCAATGTGATCGAGCCGGCCGAAACATTTTGGATCTCACCATTGATTTCGGCATCGAGCGTTCCCTGCAGCACAATGATCAGCTCTTCCGCGCTGTCGGTGTGGCGACCCAGGTTGTCGCCGGGCGCGATTTCGAAATACACACTTGCAAGTTGTTTTGAGCCATGGGCACCGATCAGCGGAAACGTAGCTCTGCAATGTTGAAGCAAATCATTTTTTCCGGTGAATTCTACCAGGTCGAGTGCATTTAGATCTATCGTTGTCATTCTTTTTCCGGTTAGATGAGCAATCCCTTTATCTGAACGCGGCCTGTGTTGAAGTCAACGTTGCCGACACCCCATACCTGCAGCTTATTCAACCACCGGTAATGTGGCGACGCGGTGTGAAAATGCATATTAAGCCGGAGTTCGCCATTGTCGTTGATGCCGCTTTCAACGAGTTTGATGCGCTCGCCGTCATGCGTCGTCAATGTAGCCTGAAGATTAAGGAGAAGTTTTCCGTCGCTTCGCACTTCAAGGTAGTCAACGCCGGAGATGGAACCGGCTAGGCGATCTCCTGTCACGTGGCCTTCGAATGCGATGTCAAACCGGGCGCCTTCGGCAGGTACAGGCTTTCCGCTGACAAAGTCATTCCAGGAAAAACCGAATTCATGAATAGCCGTAAGGCCGACCTCCTCCTCGAAAAGGATTTTTACCGCTGTGATTGTTTCTGTAATCATGTGATTTTCGTTTTGTTATACATAATTATTCAGCAAAGATCCCTTCGCGGTTGAAGTTGTGATTGAATAAAAACGACATTCTTCGCCCCGGGTTTCCCTAATTTTGGTATTATCGCCCATGAGATTCCCGATCACAACCCATGTTTTGTTGCTATTCATTGCCGCTGCCAGCACTTCATGCAGCAAAAAAGAGACGCCTCCTCCCGCTGCTGTGATGCCGGTACCAACCGAAGCGCAACTGAAGTGGCACGCCATGGAGATGAACGCTTTCATTCATTTTACGACCAATACGTTCACAGATAAAGAGTGGGGATACGGCGACGAATCACCTGCGGTTTTTAATCCGACGGACATCGACGTGGATCAATGGATCACAACGTTAAAGGATACTGGTTTCAAAGGTGTGATACTGACTACGAAACACCACGACGGTTTTTGTCTCTGGCCGTCGCGTTACACGGATCATACCGTTGCAAACAGCCCGTTCAAGGGTGATGTGGTGAAGATGGTGTCGGAAAGTTGTCGTAAGCACGATCTTAAGTTCGGGATCTATCTTTCCCCGTGGGACCGGAACCGTGCTGACTATGGTACGCCCGCATATGTTGCGTACTATCGGAACCAGCTCGGCGAATTGTTTACGAATTACGGTCCCGTGTTCGAGATGTGGTTTGACGGCGCGAACGGCGGTGACGGTTACTATGGCGGCGCCCGGGAGCGACGTCGGATCGATGGATCGACCTATTATGACTGGCCGGGGACGCTTAACCTGGTGCGCGAAATAGAACCTGAGGTGATTTTCTTCAGCGATGCCGGGCCGGGTGTACGATGGGTAGGAAATGAGCGTGGCGTCGCGGGCGAAACGAACTGGAATCCGATCAGTCCCGATACCTTGTACGCGGGCAAGGGCGGAATAGAAGGTTTACTAAACACAGGTTCTGAGAACGGTACGCATTGGATACCGGCTGAAACCGATGTGTCAATCCGGCCGGGCTGGTTCTATCATCAGCATGAAGACTCTCTGGTGAAGTCGCCTGAGAAATTGTTTGATATTTATCTGACTTCCGTTGGTAGGGGATCCACGCTCCTGCTAAACGTGCCGCCGGACCGGCGCGGTCATTTTCACGAGAATGATGTCGCTGCTCTCAGGGGTTTCAGAGCGCTCCTCGACAGTGTTTTCAGAACGGACCTTGCGCGCGAGGCAACCGTTTCAACCGAGCACTTCCGCGGCGGCGATGATAAATATTCGGCATCGAACGTGAACGACGGCGACGCAGAAACCTTCTGGGCGACGGATGATGGTCAGCATCATGGAAGTCTGATCATTGATTTCGGCAAGGAGGCTATTATCAGCTATGTTACGATACAGGAGTACATCCGACTTGGCCAACGGGTCAAATCGTTTCAGGTCGACGTCTGGACCGATGAAAACTGGGTGAACGCTGGTCGCGGCACCACTATCGGGTACAAAAGAATCCTGGGCATTGACCCTGTAAAAACGCAGCGGATACGGGTAACTATAGGTGATGCGAAGGGGCCTCCGCTGATATCGGACGTTTCGGTTTACTGAGATATTGCAGCAGGCGCCGACGTTGCTCTGAACACCTCTCTTTCCGGCTTCTTTTTTTAGAGGGGTGTGAGGAAAATCCCACCTCGGTGGTATTTTCGAATGCCCTAATCCGCTATATTTCGTGTACTCATTTTAAACCTGAACAGCTATGCGAAAACGCATTCTACTCCTGCTCTTTGTATTTTCTTTCCTGACCTCACGCGCCGACGAAGGCATGTGGCTCATGCACTTGCTTGGTGACAAAGTTTACCAGGACATGGTCAAAAAAGGGCTCAAGTTATCCAGAGAACAGATCTACAGTTTAAACAAGGCATCGCTGAAAGACGCGATCATTATCTTCGGCAACGGCTGCACGGGTGAACTGGTCAGTCCGCAGGGGTTAATCTTCACCAACCATCATTGTGGCTATGGCGCGATCGCCAATGCGAGTACCGAGCAAAACAATTATCTGCGTGACGGATTCTGGGCATTAAACCGTCAGATGGAGATTCCTGCACCTAACCTTACCGTTAGATTTCTCGTGAGGATAGAGGATGTCACTGCGCTGATTGAAGAACAGGTAAAGGGATTGAGCGGAGCCGAGCGTAATGCACGGCTCGAAGCGGTTTCATCAAACCTGGCGAAGCAAAAGGCCGGCGAGGGATATGAAGGTACCATCGTACCCTTCTTTAAGGGCAATCAATATTTACTGTTCGTGTACGAGCGGTTTACCGACATCCGCCTCGTCGGTGCGCCTCCCGAAAGCATCGGAAAATTCGGCGGCGATACGGATAACTGGGAATGGCCGCGCCATACCGGCGACTTCTCCGTATTTCGTGTGTATGCCGGAAAAGACGGGAAACCGGCTGCCTATTCGCCTGAGAACGTACCGTTGAAGCCGAAGCACTTTCTCCCGATCTCGCTGAAGGGCGTAAGGGAAGACGACTACGCGATGACTGTTGGCTATCCCGGCGGCACGAATCGTTACGAGACGTCTTTCGGTGTGAAACTTAAGACCGATATCGAAAATCCGGCGATCGTAAACCTACGTGACGTACGACTCGATTTCATGCTGGAGGAAATGAAGCAAGATCCTGCCATTAAGTTGAAGCTCGCTCCGTCTTACGCGGGGATCGCCAACTACTGGAAGTTTTTCGATGGCGAACGCAAGCAATTGCTGAAGTATGACATCTACGGTCGCAAGCAGGAGGAGGAGAAAAAATTTCAGCAATGGGCTTCCGGAAAACCGGAGTTTGAAAATGTGCTTGCTGAATACCATAAAATATACGAAGCATGGCGACCGTACACGAAACAAAGGACTTATCTGAATGAAGGAATATTAGGATCACCTCTCGCGGCATTCGCGGCATCGTTGCAGGCTATGCAGAAGAGTCTTGCCAAAGGGAATGCAGGCGAGGAAGAGCTGAGACGCATCGGAGAGTCTTTGAACAAAACGCGGACAAATTTTCTCGCCGCCCACAATGCGCCATCGGATCGCCGGATCATGGCTGCAACCTGCCAGATGTTTTACGAGAATATCGATGCTTCGCAGCACCCGAACGATTTTTACCGGATGCTCGCGGACAAGTACGGCGATCTCAAGAAGGAGGTGACATATCAGACGTTTGCCAACGAAGTTTTTGACAAGACGATGATCCTTAAGGATGATAAATGGAATGCTTTCATCAGCAAACCGGATTCAATTACGCTGAAGAATGATCCCGCTTTCGCTTATGTGTCAGCGTTCATCAGGAACTGGCAGAAGTATCAGTCCCACTACAGCGATTTTATGCTGCGGAATAACGATCTGGGACGCCAGTACATGAAAGGAATCATGATCATGCGCGAAGGACAGCCACTCTATCCCGATGCAAACTTCACGATGCGTCTGAGTTACGGCAGCGTGAAACCGTATCAACCCCGGGATGCGGTGTTTTATGATTATGTGTGTACCCTTAGCGGGGCCGTTGCGAAATATATTCCGGACGATTACGAGTTTGATCTGCCCGCGAAATTGCTTGAGCTTCATCGGAAGAAGGATTTCGGTCGGTACAAGGATGCGCGGCTCAACGACATTGTCGTCTGTTATATCACGACCAACGACATTACCGGCGGGAACAGTGGCTCTCCCGTTATCAATGGCAACGGCGAACTGCTTGGTCTCGCTTTCGATGGAAACTATGAAGCATTGAGTCACAAGCTAGCGTTTGACAAAGATCTTAACCGGACGATCTGTGTCGATATTCGTTACGTGTTGTTCATCATTGAGAAACTGGGTGGTGCGAATAATATCATCCAGGAGCTTACGCTGAAGAATTAATTCGCCTTTTTTGATTTCCGGCTGTTCATCGACGACACGTGTGCGTTGTGAACAGTCGGAATTTTTTTTGTAATTGGGCGGCAGGTGTTACATATGCCGTTGAAAGGCTCAGTGCGTATGGGGTACCCGGGTGAGCGATAGAAGCGGAAACCCCGGACCCCGCAGAGGCTGTCACTTTCCGCCGGCAGTGTCGAGACAGGATACGAAATTCGGATTTGCTCCGGGTCATTTGAGGCGGGGGAGGAGTTGAAGCGGATAGCGCGGCCCCGATGCAATCGGGGACACCCCCAAAATCAAACCGCGGTCAGTGGCCTCCTGGCATCGTGTTTTGTACCTGCACAATGAACCCACATACGATGAAGGAACCAAAACAGGAATACCAGTGGTGGCAATACGGGATAATCTACCAGGTCTATCCGCGATCTTTGCAGGACAGCAATGACGATGGCGTTGGTGATTTGCAGGGCATAATAAGCCGTCTGGATTTCCTGACGTGGCTTGGAGTCAAGGCAATCTGGATCTCGCCGATTTATCCGTCGCCGATGGCTGACTTCGGGTACGATATTGCCGATTACGAAAACGTTCATCCGCTATTCGGAACGCTTGACGATCTTGATCAGCTCGTTAGCGAGGTGCACGCGCGGGACATGAAGGTGATCCTTGACTTCGTGCCTAACCATACGTCTGATCAACATCCGTGGTTTATCGAATCACGAGCGTCGCGCGATAATCCGAAGCGGGACTGGTACCTCTGGAAGGACGCTGCCGATGATGGCGGACCGCCGAATAATTGGCTGGCAGCCTTTGGAGGAACGGCATGGGAGTGGGATGAAAACACACAGCAGTATTACTATCATGCATTCCTGAAAGAGCAGCCTGATCTCAACTGGCGTAATCCGGAAGTTCAGCGGGCGATGATGAAGGTGATGCGCTTCTGGCTGGATCGCGGAATCGATGGTTTTCGCGTCGACGTGATGTGGCACATGATCAAGGACGACGAGTTCAAGGACAATCCGCCAAACCCCGATTATCAGAGCCATATGGCAACGTATGATCAGCTGCTGCCTGTGCATTCGACGGATCAGCCCGAGGTTCATCACATCGTAAGGATGATGCGTCATTTGCTGGACGAATATGACGAGCGCATGATGATCGGCGAAATTTATCTTCCGATACAAAAGCTTGTTTCCTACTACGGTGCCGAAAAGAAAGAAGCGCACCTGCCGTTCAATTTTCAACTGCTTACGCTGCCGTGGGATGCACGGAAGATATCGCTCGCCATTGCCGAATATGAACAGGCCATTCCGAAATGGGGGTGGCCGAACTGGGTGCTGGGCAATCACGATCAGCCGCGTGTAGCCAGCAGGGTAGGCTCCGACCAGGCTCGGGTAGCGGCGGTGATGCTGCTTACCCTTAAGGGAACGCCGACGATATATTACGGTGAAGAGTTAGGTATGAAAAATGTAGCCATACCGTTTGATGAGATCTGCGATCCCCAGGGCTTGAACATGCCGGATAAGAATTTGAGTCGTGATCCGGCACGTACGCCTATGCAATGGGACGATAGTGATCATGCCGGGTTCAGCCAGTCACGTCCGTGGCTGCGTGTGGACCGCAATTATGTCAGAAGCAACGTGCAGGCGCAGAAGGACGATCCGGCCTCGATGTTGTCGTTGTACCGCAAGTTGATCACATTGCGCCAGTCAGCTCCGGCGCTGTCGGTTGGAGATTACCTGCCGGTATATTCCGATCACCAGATGCTGGCTTATAAACGGGATGCCGATAAGTCGAAGGCATATCTTGTTGTTCTGAACCTGAGTCACAGACCGTGTTACTTCCGGCAGGAACATAGCGCGTATAAAGGTATCGTTAAGGTGGCGACTAGTCCTGAACTTGAGGGACTTCGGATTGAAGGCACGATCAGCCTGGGCGGCGACGAGGGTATTGTCGTGGAACTTGATGAGTCTTCCGGGCAATGAGTCGCCCGGCGCGAAACGTGCGATGGAAGGCCGCTATTTCACTCAGTATTCGTCGTTCAGTGCAAACACGGCCTTTCGGTGGATCCACGCTCCGCCTGTAAAGTCGGGAAACTCCACGGTTTGATTACCCAATGCGATTGACGTTTCGCTCAGCGGGGTGATTGCGCTCCACGCGGCGGCATCATAGACATCCATTGGTGGCGCCACCTTACGTTTAATCGATTCGATGAAGCTGTTCAGGACGAAAAAATCCATTCCGCCATGACCAGCGCCCTCGGCCTGTTGGCTGTATTTTTTCCACAGGGGATGATCGTACTGTTCGAGCCAGGCTTGCTGATCGTCCCACTGATGTGCTTTGGATTTACCTTCGACGTAAACGGCTTTGTTGACGTCCATCCAGAGGCCTTTTGTTCCCTGCACGCGAAATCCCAGTGAATAGGGACGAGGAAGGTTGGTGTCGTGCTGCAGGAGAATCGTTTCGCCGTTCGCGCACGCGATATTTGTCGTTACTACATCGCCCAGTTGGAATTCGACTTTTGCACTGGGATGATCGGGGCCGCAAGCCGAAACGACGTGTTGGTGGAGGCCGCGTGCCTTACTGGAAAATGAGTTCAGCCTGACGAAGCGGTTGCCACGGTTGATATTGATATAATGCGCGACCGGTCCGATGCCATGCGTCGGATAGAGGTCGCCGTTACGATGCACGGAGTGAGCGGTTCTCCATCTTGCTTCAGTCCACCCTTTTTCGCCGAACTCACAGCCTCCTCCATATGCGTTCGTGCCATCGTTGAACTTTACTTCGCGCAGGTCATGCTGATAACCGCCCTGCAGGTGGCCGAGTTCGCCGAAGATGCCCTGTCGTACCATGTTCAGGACGGCCATGACGTCACGCCGGTAACATACATTCTCGAGCATCATCACATGTCCGCCGTGTTGCGCTGCTGCGTGCACGACATCCCAGTGGTCCTGCAGTGTGATTCCAAGGACGACTTCGGTAGCGACGTATTTAAGTCCCGAGGCCAGTGACGCGATGATCATTTCCTTGTGCCATTCCCACGGTGTCGAAATGATGACTGTGTCTATGGTCCGGCTGTCCAGCATCTTTTTCCACGCGTAGTTGTCGCCTGTGAACACCTTTGGTTGATTGGGCCCGCTTTTGCGGATCAGATCTGCGCTCATGGTCAGCATCCGGCTGTCTATATCGGCGATTGCCGTTACCTCGACGTCGTTCCGCTTCAGCAGCAGTGCAAGATGACTTTGTCCACGAAGTCCGACGCCTATCAATCCCACGCGGATTTTCGAAGCCGGATTCTTATCTTTTCCAATCGAAAAAGACGGTAGTGCGAATGCTGCTGCGGCAAGGGAGGTCGTCCGAATGAATTCGTTGCGGTTCATAGGTTGTAGCTGGTTTTCAAAACAAGGTAGCAAGTTTTGTCTTTGTGCGGCATGGCCTTGCCGTGTTTTAATCCTGCTGATTCAGTGAGCCGTCATTGGATTTCGTTCAATTCTTTCTATTATTTGCCAACGGCGGACGAAAACGCATTGCTTGTTTATCTGGTGGAGGCGAGGAAAAGACAAAACGCGGAAATTAAAAACTATACGATATGAAAATGTTTAGAATGATACCGGTAGTGGTGGCCGTGGCCTTTCTTTCGGCGTGCACCGCGTCACAGGAAAAGAAAGTGGTGTGGGGAGACGAATTTGACTATGAAGGCCTTCCGGACGCGTCCAGGTGGGACTACGAGGAGGGCATGATCCGGAATAATGAGGCGCAATATTATACGCGCGGCGATGAAGATAATGCGCAGGTGGAAAACGGACTGCTGACGATCACGGCGCTTCCCGATGATGAAGGGCGTGCCGCTTACACGTCGGCGAGTCTGATGACAAAAGGTAAGAAGTCGTTCCTTTACGGATACTTTGAAGTGCGTGCAAAGGTACCGTTAGGCCGCGGCACATGGCCGGCGATCTGGATGCTCGGGGAGAACATCAGCGAGGTGGCCGGAATGTGGTGAAATTGACATTATGGAGAACGTGGGTTTCGATTCGCTCCGAATTCACGGGAATATTCATACCGAAGCGTTCAATCATGTAAAGAAGACCAACAAGGGCAATTCTATTCTGGTTGAAAAACCCTGGGAAGAGTTTCATGTTTACGCCGTTGACTGGCGTAAGGACAAAATCGATTTTTTCGTTGACGATAAGCTGTATTTCACCTACAGTAAACCCGAGAACGCGACTGATGCGGAGTGGCCTTTCGACAGACCGCATTATCTGATCATGAACCTGGCTATCGGGGGCGGATGGGGAGGTCAGCAGGGAATTGACACCACGCGGTTTCCACACGTTTATCAGATCGACTACGTGAGAGTTTACGAATAGTTCCTGAACGAATTGACTGGTAGGAGGAATCCCGGAGGAGAACGACTCGGAAATAATTTTGCCGTCGATCACGGAAATTAGCAAAATGCTCTTGCATGCGGTTCCGGTTTTGATCGTTCGGCTTTCCTTTGTAGCTTGGAATATTTTTTCAACCAAACCAAGCTATGAACAGACGTTCTGTACTCAGGTATCTCGGCGCGGCTTCTGCTGCTGCGCTGATACTGCCTTCCTGCGTGAGCGATCCGAAAAAACTTTCGATCGCCCTTAATAATCTGAAAATTTCGGCCGAGGAGGAGGAACTTCTTGCAGCGTTTGCTTCCGCGCTGATACCAGCTACGGACACGCCAGGCGCAAAGGAAGTGGATGCCCACCTGTATACGTTAATCATGGTGGATGACTGCACATCGCCGGATGACCAGAAGAAATTTCTGGCTGGCATGCGCAGTTTCGATGCAGAAGTAAAAAAAATAACCGGAAGATCATTTACGGATACAGCCCCGGCGGACCGGTCGGCATTGTTACTTCAGATATTCGATCGCAAAGGTGAACTTCCCGAAGACGTGTCTGCTTTTGCCCGTATGAGTCGCCGGTTCATGATCGAAGGCTACACAACGTCCCAGCATTTTCTGACCAATGTGCGGGAATATAAGCTCGTTCCGGGACCTGTTTTTAAAGGATGTACACCGCTTGATCAAACCACTATATCGTAATGGCAAATCTCAACATAGACAGCAAAAAGGATTTCACATATGACGCCATCGTTGTCGGTTCCGGCATTAGCGGCGGATGGGCTGCGAAGGAACTCACCGAAAAGGGCTTCAGGACTCTGGTTCTCGAACGCGGTAAGGATGTAAAGCACAACGTCGATTATCCGACAACGAACATGATGCCGTGGGAGTTCAAGCACCGCGGCGAGGTGCCGTGGCAGATTCAGCAGGAGAACCCTGTGGTAAGCAAGTGTTATGCATTCAAGGAGGACGCGATGCATTTTTTCGTGAAGGACAACGAACACCCCTATACGCAGGAAAAGCCTTTTGACTGGATCCGGGGCTACCAGGTCGGCGGAAAATCGCTGCTCTGGGCCCGTCATACTCAACGGTGGAGCGATTTCGATTTCACGGGTCCGGCGCGCGATGGATTTGCCGTTGACTGGCCCATACGTTATAAGGATCTCGAACCCTGGTATAGCTACGTTGAGAAATTTGCAGGTATTTCAGGGAATCGTGACGGACTACCCGAGCTTCCCGACGGCGAGTTCCTTCCCCCGTACGATCTCAGCTGCGTTGAAAAACATTTTAAGGAGCAAATGGCGAAGCATTACGGAAACCGCCATGTTATCGTCGCGCGTTGTGCGCACCTTTCACAGCCGCAGGAAATTCATATTCAGCAGGGCAGGGCTCAGTGCCAGAATCGTACGCTCTGCCAGCGCGGGTGTCCCTTCGGAGGGTATTTCAGCAGTAACTCATCCACGCTTCCGTGGGCGATGAAAACCGGCAACCTGACCCTGAGACCGAACGCTATCGTGCATTCGGTGCTGTATGATGAGGCAAAAGGCAAGGCCAGTGGTGTACGCGTCATTGATGCCCTTACAAAAGAAACCGTGGAGTAC
>CBKWFZ010000011.1:0-17190 GCA_966673785.1 uncultured bacterium | reverse complement strand
TACCTTTGATGAAGCTGTTGAGACCTGTCCACGTCGCACTGCCATAATCATCGCCGGGAGTCACAATATAGAACAAGTCGGGAAAATTGTTTCTGATCCAAATGCCGCTGTCATCCTGATCGGAAATGGTATACACACGGAGTTTAGCGACGAGCCTGGCGGCAACCGCTTTCGATCTGGTGTTTTTAATTTTGTGAAGAGCCTGAGCCAGCGTATTGGCACCACCCCACACCGAAACCCACAGGGGACGGTCATCGTTTTGCTCAAGGGTTCTGATGATCCATTCAGAGCCTTCCGAATCCTTTCCATTCCCCACTCCTTCCATTCCATATACCGGCAGTCCGGTTTTCACGAGAGAAAGGAGTCGTTCTTGTGTCGGAAAACCCGTTTCGTGTCGCTCCAGATTTGCCTGCACTTGTCCATACGCTTTGATTACCCTTTCGATTGACTCTGGCGCAATCCTTGTCTTCTGCCAGCAGGATGTAGTCGCCACGATGCCCTGGATGTCGATCTGATTCGCGTAAAGCAGCAGGCGAACGAGGGACTGCGTATCGTCGGGATCCGCTTCAATATCGGTGAGTATGACGACCCTGTTTTTCCCGGCCAGCTCATTACGGTTGGCCTGAGCGAAAATCAACCCGGGCAAAAACAGGATAGAAACGATGAGGAAAAACCCGCGGGCCGGAATGTTGACCGGAAATTTCATTTTCAGTTATAGTGGATTTACTTTAGGAAGATTGATAAAAGTCAATATCGGCAAAATATTTCGTTCCATACAAAACCGACAGCGGTCCTGTTTCGGGCATTATTCGGAATTTGTTGTTATACGTCAACGCCCTATATTGCCTGCGATGACTTTTGGTGCCGTGCCCCGTAAAACGATTATCTGCATTTGCCTGCTTTTTCCAGTTCTATTGAGCTGTGGTACACGGCCCGGTAAGGACGACCCGATTCTTACGGAGGAAGATACGCATTTGAAGATCCGCGGTGAGCTCCTGACCCGAAAGTATTGTACCGGTTGTCATATTTCAGCGGAGCCAAAACTTCTCGACCGCACCAGTTGGGTGTCGGTGCTTTCTCAGATGCAGGTGCAAATGTCAAAGTCGGGAATTGAGATCAACGAGGCCGAATGGGATACCGTGTGGGCCTATTACAGAAGATTCTCCGACGTAGTACTCGAAGACGGACCGAAAGATCGAATTCGTTCAAGCGCGGCTGAATTTTCCGGCGAAGCTTCCCTGATCGCAGATCCTGCACGCCCTAACATAACGTTATTGAGTGTTCGGCGCGGCGATGGCTCCCTTTTTATCGGTGACGCGTCGAGCAAATTGTATTGGCTTCGCGATAACGTTATTCATCGGACTTACGAACTGGAAAGCACGCCGATAGATATCTTTTTTGACAGTGACGGTCAACGCGCTTATGTGCTTTGTATTGGCAGTTTGCGTCCGTCAGAACAGCGAACGGGGCAGCTTCTGCGACTTGATCTTGAAACTGCCAAAGCCGTCGTTCTTATCGACACACTGGACAGACCTGTCGATTTCGAAATGTGTGATCTGGATCAGGATGGAAATCTGGAATTTTTGATTTCCTGCTTTGGCTCCACTTTGGGTAAGGTCAACACGGGCGGTATCGTCCATGCGGAGGAATCGAATGACGTTTGGGTAAGCAAAGATTTCAAGTTGTTGCCGGGAGCTTCGAAAGCAATTGCAGAAGATCTCAATGGAGACGGGAGGCCGGATGTTCTTGCCATGTTCGCGCAGGGTCAGGAAAGCATTGTTCGTTTTATGAACACCGGTGTCGGGTTCCGGGAAGAGACGGTCATGAATTTTCCACCTGTGTATGGAGTAACGGACATGATACTGGCAGATCTTGACGACGATGGCGATAGCGATCTCATCGTTGCCAACGGTGACAATGGAGACTTTTCTCCGGTGTTCAAACCGTACCACGGCGTACGTATATATCGCAATTCAGGCGGGGCTGTTTTTGAGGATTGGATGTTTCAGCCTATACATGGAGCAGCACGCGTTCAGTCACGCGACTTTGACCTTGACGGAGACATTGATATAGCAGTGCTTTCCATTTATCCCGACCTGGCCAGGTATCCTGAGGAAACACTGGTGTATCTTGAGAACGAAAACGGCACCTTCAAGCCGAAACACGTCAGGAAAGAACCATCCGTGAGATGGGTCATTCTTGAGGCAGGTGACATCGACCATGACGGAGACGACGACCTTGTAGCCGGTGCCAACCTGATTTTGTCCTTTCCAATTCCTGCGTCTTACTCGGAGCGGTTCAGAAATGCAAAGAACTCGATTACAGTTTTCGAAAACGTGACGAAATAGTATGTCTATTTCCGAAATAGAAGTGGTGCCAGCTCGTAAAGGCTCCGTCGCCATGTCTGAAATTCATGTGCTGTACCTTCGGAAATATAGGACACCGCATTAAACCCGGATTCTTTCAATGTTGCAGCGGCACTTTTCACTGCATCAGGTCTTTCCTTGCTGCCGCAGCTGAGGAAGATGAGCTTCACTTTTGATTTGTCAGCAATGTCCTCCGGTTTATAGATGCCGCCGCTTAACAACGCATAGTGCGAGAACATATCGGGCCTGTTCAGCGTTATCAAACGTGTTTCCATACCACCCATCGACAATCCGGCCATAGCACGGTTTGGCTGATCGGCAATCGTACGAAAGTTATTATCAATGTATGGAATCAACTCGTCGACAAGAACCGTCTGAAAATGTTTGATATCGAATTCCCGTATGCGACCGAATTTGACTTCGTTCGTCATGCCGTAGGTCATAACAATAATAAAAGGCTTAATTTTCCCTTCTGCGATGAGGTTGTCCATGATGAGGTTGGCGCGTCCCTGGTTTGTCCACGCCGTTTCGTCTTCGCCCCATCCATGCTGCAGATATAACACAGGATACCGTGTTGATTGATCTTTTTGGTAGTCAGGAGGCATGTAAACAAACGCACGCCGGGATGTGTTTGTGCTTTTTGACGGAAACAGAATTTGCTGAACGTTGCCGTGTGGCACGTCCCTTAATTCATAAAATGCCTGATCGTGGGCAGGAATTTCAATACCGCTCTCCCACCGCACAGAACCATAAAAATTCAGCGCGCCGGGGTCATTGAACTTTCCACCATCGATGTTGACGTTATAGTAGTGGAACCCTTCGTCCAGCGGACCGGCCGTTGTGCCCATCCAATAACCATCTTCTGTTTTTGTAAGCCTGGTCCCTCCTTTACCTCCGAGACCCAGGCTCACCCTGACGCTATCCGCAGCCGGAGCGTGAATTTTAAAACGGGCGTATCCCTGCGAATTAACCTGGGGATACTCCTGCCCGGGTTGATTCAGCGACGATGGCTTGAAGTCTTCCCGGATGGCTGATTGATTTGACTGCGAGAAGCTCAGCGTGCCTGTCAGCAGCAACAGAATGATTAATGAACAGCGTTTCATCATTGTACGATTGGTATTTTCAAAAAGGTGTATTGTCAGGGCTTGAAGAGTTTTTCCGCGATCGTTGCGAGGTAGAGTTTGCAGTTCATCCAGGTATGACCGCCATCGGAAATAAATGTTTCGTGTTTGATCCCCTTTTCCTCCAACACCTTAAGGTACTCCGCGATGACGTTGTACAGAAAGTCATCCTTACCTACACCGATCCAGAATAGTTTCAGGCGTTTGTTCGTAAGGCTCGGGTCGGCAAACGCTATAGCGTTGTTTTGTTCGAACTCCTCCTTCAGCATTCCCGGGGCAAAGCCGCAGACCCATGCCGATAACTCGGGATTATTAAGACCGAGGTATAGCGTTTCCCCACCACCTCCCGAAAAACCGGCGATGGCGCGATTGTCCCGGTCAGCCTTTACACGATAATTCTGTTCAACAAAGGGAATGAGGTTATTCAGAAAGTCTTTTTTAAACTCCTGCAAATTATCCCAGTTACGGAGGCTACCTGATGACTTGCTGATTACCGGATAAGCACGGCCATACGGCATGACAATTATCATAGGTTTGGCTTTACCTTGTGCGATCAGGTTGTCCAGAATAACATTGGCCCTGCCCACTTTCGTCCATGTTTCTTCCGTATCGGTTGTTCCGTGAAGCAGATAGAGCACCGGATATGTATTTTTTGTTTCCTTTTCATAACCCGGGGGCGTATAAATGATCACAGGTCGGATACCGAGTTCAGGGGAATTATAATAACGATATGACACCGTTCCATGAGGAACATTTTGACGGGTATGTACAAGCGGTGTTGCGCCGGTGATCTCAACCAGGCTACTCTGAAATCCTTCGTTTGGAAACGTTGCGGAATTTCTCGGATCTGCAACGGATGTGCCGTCAACAACAAAGTGATAAGGATAGATATCTGGTTTCACTGGGCCAATTTTTACAGACCAGACACCGGAAGAGTCTTTTATCATGGGCACCTGTGATTTCTCAATTTGCGTGCTGAGTTTGACTTCCTTCGCCGTCTGTGAGTAAAAACGGAACACGACGGTATTGTCGGCGTTTACCTCCGGCGAAACAACAACTGGTCTTCCACCGGGTTGCGCGCATATCGACTGACTTATACCTAATGCTGTCCACAGCAGTACGACTTTCCACGTCATGAAACGTGCCATAGTTGTATGTTAGTTTTGGAATATTCTGCCTCGCGATGAATCGTCCTATGGAACGAACCCAACGTTACGATGGCGCCCATTCGCACAGGGATCATTTACTCTTATTGAGATAACTGTTCAAACTACACTTAATATTCTAAAAATGAAAATCCGGCTGAGGATTTTTCACCGGGAATTTTTAAGGAAGGCATTTTTACCATGAGACCGGCCTTAAATGCAAACGTGACGGGCACTGGAAGCTCCGTTCTAAACAAGAAGGACGTTGATCAAATCAACGTCCTTAATCGCTGAAGCCTGAACATCATAAATAGTAATCGCCTGCAGCTTCCGGTTGATACGTTACCTTCACCACCTCGAACGTGCCGACTCCGGCTGGTATGCGCCAGGACACAATATCTTTTTCCTTTCGTCCGAGGAGAGCCAGCCCGATCTCCGAGAGAACGGAGACCTTTCTTTTGCGGGGCTCAGCATCCTGAGGATAGGTAATTGTTATTTCTGCCTCGATGCGGTTCCTGACGTCTCTTAACTTAACGCGTGAGTTCATCGTAATGATGTTCTCCTTGATTTCATTTTGAGGCAGTTGCCTTGCAGAACGGAGCCTTTCTGTTAAGCGCTGTGTTACATCGGGCATTTTAGCCTTCAACGAAGCGAATTCCATCAGGCCCATCAGCCTCTGGTAATCATTAATAGTGATTGTCATTGGGTTTCTGTTTTACTTCTTTGTTTAACATGTATGCTTTCGGCGTCTGAAACTTCCTCGCCTTGTCGTCTTTGAATCCGCTTTCCCTTTGATCGGTCATAAAACAGGATCGTATAGATACCTACGATCGTGCCGACGGACAGCACAGGCCAAAAGGAATCGCCATTCTCAACATACTGATCTTTCAGAAAAATCGTCAGAAGAAGAATCACGAATGTCCGGAGTACACCGTTTATCCGATTTCGTTCTCTGTCCCACGGAGTCGTCATGATAATGGTCTTTTGTAGTACTTATTTAAGGAGCGGCAACATACTGAGTTGAGAACGAACCCAATTTTTCAATGCATCACGCTCACCGCTATTCAGGTATTTGATCGCTTTTCTATATTCTTTCATGAACAGCCTCTTGTCGAAGGTGATCTTGGAAAGAATAACTTTTGAATATTCAAGCATACTCAGCTTAAACTTCCTCTCACGCATAGGATGTCTTTGATTAAAAAAGATTGAAAAAGAATAACATTGCGGACTTCTGCCGCTGCTATTGATTTACAAAAAAGAAATAAGGATGAATTAGCCGTCCGTAAACCTGGACGGTCAGGAGTGAAAGACCAGCGGCATTGAGTATTGTTTCCCCGGCTGAATTGCAATCATGAGCCGCTGTCCACACGCCAATTGACGCAGAGGGACTTCAGTATGCAGGCTCAAAAAATTGGATGCAATCATAGTGCTGTATATTGGCAATATACTCAATTAACGACGGCATTTAAATATTTGTTCGGTCTTTTATGTTTTATAATCTCTCTCTAATCTACCGGAACATCTGGTCGTCGCGTCGCACAAAGGTCTGCTAATACCTGATTTTGATCGAGCATCTTAAAGCGCCATTCCTGCGTCTTTGGACGTCAGGGTGATCCATCATAGATCGGTTAAAATGTGAGAAGCGCCGACATTCCGGTCGGATTTGTCTAATAGATCGAAGGATTATTCAAGAATCGAACGACAAATTCTAATATTGTAATACAACAATAATTTCAAAAAATAAACCTTCATCATGCTTCATTCATTTAAGAACCTTGTTAAGACAGCCGTTCTGGCGTTGTCACTGGCCGGAGTAAGTTCCGCTGTGGCGCAGGACGGAACGATTTATCCGCTCGACGCGCCTCCTGAGCCCAACGCGATACCATTGGGCACAGGTGGTGTTGAAAATCAGCCAGCGAAGGAGACGTGGTTCCGTCAGTGGGGCGATCCTATGGCGAGAAACATTACCGCAGCAACGCTGACTCCTTTCCTTCCAAAGCCTGGAAAAGCGAATGGCGCTGCCGTTATCGTCGCGCCTGGTGGCGGTTTCAGGTGGCTCTCTATGGGTAACGAGGGCTGGGAAGTTGCACAGGCGCTTGCGGATCGGGGTATCGCAGCCTTCGTACTCAAGTATCGACTTCATCCCACTCCTGAATCCTTAGATGGATTCAAAGAGTCCATGAATCGAACGTTTGCCGCAGCTACTCCCCCCGCAGGCGGTTCAGGTAATTCCACTCCACCCCCGCGGCCGCGCATGGATCTTTCCAATCAACTCGAAGATGCCGAGGCAGCCTACACCATGATTCTAAAACGTGCTAAGGAATGGGGCGTTGATACCGCGCGTTTGGGAATGATCGGTTTTTCCGCAGGCGCGGGCCTTACCATGCATTGCACGCTTAACTCCAAGTTAATGGATCTCGATTTCATCGGACCGATTTATGGTGGAATGGGTCCTGTAGAAGTTCCGAAAAATGCACCGCCTATGTTCAACGTGATCGCTACTGACGATTTTCTTTTCCGTGGCCAGTTCGGCGTGATCGAGTCCTGGTTCAAGGCGGGACGGCCAGTTGAGTTCCACCTGTACCAGAATGGTGGTCACGGCTTTGGTCTCGGAAATCCCGACCGTACAAGTAATCGCTGGTTCGACGCTTTTATTCACTGGCTTGACGTGAACGATTTTCTGGTTGCCGGAACCGCGAAGTAGTGATCAGCATGATGTTATAACGCGCAAGCACAGTCCTGCAATGATCATTAAAAGGGGGCATTTGGATGATGCCCCTTTTTCATTGACAGGCAGATACCGCATTCACGAGATCGTTGCCGTCAACCTGCCACGGGGTCTCGGACGGGAATCATCAGCGTTCCATCAACAAGACGCCGATTGATTCAGACTTGCAAGAAGTAAGAAAAACGATTCTAAGGTACGTCGCGATCACTTATCTCTCGCCCACTCCTGCCCTTCCGGTGATCTTCTCCATCTGAAATATTCATCGAGTACGTGAAGCGACGCCGCGTCCGGTACCGGACCTGGATGTGGTGTCTGCTGAAAGTACATCAACACCGGGTTCGCACCGCTGAATGGCTGCCACTCAGGAACACCGTTGCCATTTGGATGACCGTACTTCGCGAAGTTTGTCCAGTAGGTTGTCATAGCTTCTGATATAGCAAGATCGGATGAAGACGTTTCAGGATTCGCTGTGTCCAGCTGTTGAAAAACATACGGGACTTCCTGTGCGTGCGGCGACCCATGACCCGCGCGTGGAGAGTCCGCCGGATAATCCGGATGCTGATCAAATTAATAAAAGTACACTTTCGATTTTCCGGTCTTTGCCTGCAGGCGTGCCCAACTCCATGTGTGCCATCCAAAAGCAGCATCGCGGGCAAGATCGCGGGCACTTTTCGGGATATCCGATTCACCGACAGGATATGCGCGAATCAAGGCGTCAGCAAACTTGCCGTAGCGCTGCTTCACACCAGCGACAAATTCCTTTGGATCCTTTGTCCGGGTGAAGCTCAACCCTTCGTCCGAGTTGTAACCAATCAATACCGGAACATCATTGTATTTGGCGGCCTCATAAAGATTGTATTGGTCATCCGGGATCACATAACCATCGATGATTGGCCACGCGCTTCCGAGACCCCAGCCCGAAGGAAGTGAGTCAGCCGGAATACTTCGAAGCTCTGCTATGGATGCAGCTCCTGCTTTGTTCGCGTACTCGAGTCCCGCTGCTTCGGCCTGCTTCATTGTCTTAAGATTTTCACCGGGGTATGTGGTCTTGCGCGGTGGGCCGAAAGATCCGCCGCTTTGTGAAATGGCGCCGTGAAAAAGTCCTTTCGCGAGCGGTGATGCACACAGCATGCTTACCGCTATGCCCCCTGCTGACTCGCCGAAAATCGTAACCTTATTCGGATCACCGCCAAACGCACTGATGTTTTGCTGAATCCATTTCAGTCCGGCAATCATGTCTAGCAGTCCGTAGTTGCCGGAGGTCTGATGTTTTGTTTCCGCGCTTAATTCGGGATGTGCCAGAAAACCAAGCGGGCCCACGCGGTAGGCAATGCTCACAAGCACTACGCCTTTTCCTGCTAGCTTCGCCCCATTATAAACCGGTTCAGATGTTGATCCAAAACTAAAGCCGCCTCCGTAAATCCATACAAGGACAGGAAGCCGCTCCTTGTTTGTTTTTGCAGGCGACCAGACGTTCAGATACAAACAATCTTCGCTCTTGCCGGAAGGGGGATTCCCTCCCTGGACGGGCGCAGGCGCGAATTTGTCGGCAAGCCTCACGTTCTTCCACGAAGCCGGCGGTTGCGGAGCACGCCAACGTAGTTCACCTACAGGCGGGGAAGCAAATGAAACTCCTTTATAGACGGTCAGTCCATTCTCGCTCGTTCCCTGTAGAAGCCCCTGCTCTACTCTTACCGGTTCACTTTTCTGTGCGCTGGTCACGTTAACTGTTGCGCCAAAGAGCAACAGGATCATAATGAAGCGTGCTGTTTTCATAGGGTCGTACCGATTTCTTTTTCCATGACTTAATTTCTTGTGGGTACAGGTTATTCAAACTCCACCCTGAACACGGTCGCCAACTGGTCCATTTCCGAGGCTTGCGGAGTCTGGAATTCAAGCTTGCTATTTTCAATCGACCACTTTAATTCCACTCCACTTCCCACCACCGACACGCGCTTCACCGTTCCTTCGATTGGTGTGCGAATCGCAATGGCGGAATCCGGATCTGGTTGTCCAAGTGAAAATATGTAAAGGCGTTTCTTATCCTTCGATGTCGTGAAGCGTATATCCTTTTCGTTGTATTCGATGGTTGCAGCCTGTCCGCCGAAGTGGCCTTCCTTGAACGCGGCCTCGCCGTAGCCGTATGTCACGTATGCTCTCGTGTCGTATACAGCTTCGCCGTGTTTGCTTATCCACGCGCCGATCGCAGCCAGAACATCACGCTGCTCCTGCGGGATAGTCCCGTCGGCTTTAGGTGAAATGTTAAGCAAAACGATCCCTTTCTTACTCCAGACATCAATCATGTTACGAATTACCAGCGACGGATCCTTATATGTTTGGCCGTTAATATAAGACCAGCTATGGTGACTGAGTGTAATATCCGTTAACCAGTAATCTTCAGATATCTCGGTCTTGCCACCCTGCTCAATGTCCAGTATACCCACGTTGGCAGGCAGATCCTGTTGCTTATACGCGACGATCGGTTGCTGCCCACGCGACACGGCGGTATTGAAATGATGCGCTACCATTTTCTGCCGGTAATTTTCAGGAATCTTGTCAAGCCACGAATCAAACCAGATAATATCCGGGGCATACTTGTCAACAACCTCGTTTGTCTGGTTCAGCCAGTAATCGTAGAATTCATCTTCCGGCATGTTGCCGTACAGGAGCCTGAGCTTCGGATCCGTCGTCGACGTAATGTAGTCGGGATGATATGGGAAATGGCTATCGTCACCCGGGTCTGGCGTATTCTGCGCCCACTTAGCCGTATCCGTCGCATAGCGTTGTATAAGCCTTTCATGGTGGAACGTTGCGATTGTCTTCATATCGTTCTTCTTAAGTTCAGCGAACAGTTCCCCGAGAATATCTTTCCGGGGTCCCATATCCTTCGCGTTCCAGGGATTGAGCTCGCTATCCCACATGGCGAAACCATCGTGATGTTGTGCGACCGGTCCCGCGAACCGCGCGCCGGATTTTTTAAACAGGTCCGCCCATTCCTTCGCGTCAAAATGCTCCGCCGTGAACATCGGTATGAAATCATGGTAGTTGAACTCCGACACAGGGCCGAAAGTCTCCTTGTGATAGTCAAACACCTTTCCACCCCAGCTCGTGCGGCCGGGCGCATACATCCACCTCGGATACCACTCAGAATCGAAGGCCGGAACACTGTAAACGCCCCAATGAAAATAGATTCCAAACTTTGCGTCCTTGAACCACTCAGGCTCTCTTTCAATTTTGGAAAGTGATTCCCAGTTTTCGTCAAACTTGTTCATCACTTGCGTTTCCTTTTCCGACGTGCTGCCACAGGATTGGAGTGCCACGATTGCGAACAGGATGAGTACGATACGAATTGTTCTTATCATGTTGTCATCTTATTTGATTACCACTTTTTGTACTTTAAGATCATTGCTGTTTGAGCTGTTTCCGTACAGGATCTCATAAATACCGGGAGACACTGTCATTTCTCCGCTGCGACGGTCAAAAAATTCAAAAGCCGCGGGAGTCAATTCTATCGATGCAGAAGCAGTCTTCCCCGGTGCCAGGGTGATGCGTTCAAACCCCTTTAGTGTTTTGACAGGACCATCTGTGTCATCGGTTTTTCGCACATAAACCTGAATGATTTCTGTGCCTTGCCTTTTTCCGGTGTTTGTGACAGGAATTTTGACAGATACGTTTTGGTTCCTGTCAATGGAGGAGGCACTCAACTGAGCAGTGCCGATGGAAAAGGAGGTATAGCTCAATCCGAATCCAAAAGGAAACAACGCGTCAGCAGAGAAACGATAGGTTCGGTTTTTCATGGAATAGTCTTCGAAATCCGGAAGCTGGTCAGATCGTTTATAGAAGGTGACGGGCAATTTTCCAGACGGGTTATAATCCCCGAAAAGCACGTCTGCAACGGCCAGTCCGCCGGACTCTCCACCGTACCACGCCTGGAGAATAGCTTCACAGCTCGCGGTTTCCGGAGTGAGCGCGATAGCTGATCCGGAACAATTCACAAAGATCACCTTCTTACCCGCGGCTTTCAGTGCCTTAAGACAGTTACGTTGTACGGCGGGCAATTCTATGTCGGTACGATCACCGCCTTTGAAGCCAGGATAGGACACTGGCATTTCTTCGCCTTCAAGTTTTCCCGAGAGTCCGCCGACGAAGACGACCACGTCGACTCCTTTCAGCTTGTTGATCAGGTTGGTATAATCCACGTCGACTTCCTTGCCGAAATCGAACTCAAGATTAGCCTCCCAGTTGTTGAGTTGCCCGTAACGAATATCAATCCTGTATTTTTTGCCGGCCTCAACTTTATAGGGTGTTCTCGAAGGTAACGTTCGCCAATTGTCATAACTGATCAGCGTTTCATCGTTAACAACAAGTTCGAAGTGACCCGTCGCTCCTGCCTTGAACACGATCTCTTCACTGACTTCCGGGATAAATTCAGTTTCATAGAGGGCCGAAAAGTCGCGCAACTTTACACCAGGCGCAAATTCGTGCTGGCCCGCCGTTGTTTTCTTGATCGGATTCGCGATCTGCTGCCGAACGACGACCTCTCCGTTGCGATCGGGAGTGTTCCAGTAGGTCGCCTTAAAACCCGGTTTTCCTTCATAGGTTGTCTGACCGAAATAGCTTTGCGTCACTTTATCCTCGACAAGGTCACAGCCTTTGTCGTACAGTATCCGCTTACCAGGGATTTTGGATTTGATTCCGTCAAGAATCGAAATCGTTCGTACAGGTGTTCCGTTGTAATTTCCCCACAGCATCGGTTTATCATCAGCGTTCGGCCCGATCACTGCAATCCTGCCGGTCGATCTTGACAGTGGCAGGATATTGTTTCTGTTTTGAAGAAGTGTCATCGATTCACGCGCCATTTCCAGAGCAAGCTGCCGGTGCTTTTCGTTGTTTACAACAGACATCGGAATTTTGGTCCACGGTACGAGGTTGTCGTCGTCCATCTCGCCTAACTCAAATCGGCCTATGAGTACGCGGATTAGTCGTTCATCAATTTCATTTTCTGTTATAAGTCCCCTTCGGACCGCCTCGGGAAGCTGCTTGTAGTTGTGATTGTTCCATTGACACTCGACGTCCGTTCCGGCAAGTACGCCTTTGGCAGAAGCATGGACAGCTGTCGACGAAACCTTATGACTGGTATAAAAATCCGCGATAGCACCACAATCGGAGACCACGAGATGTCTGAATCCCCATTGGTCGCGCAGGATGTTCTGTAGAAGTCGTGTGTTTCCGCAGCAAGGTTCGTCGTCAAGTCGCTGGTAGGCGCACATGACCTGACGTACATCGGCTTCCTGCACGAGCGACTTGAACGCAGGCAGGTAGGTTTCCCAAAGATCCCTCGGATCGACGTCGTTCAGATTCAGCTCATGACGACTCCACTCCGGGCCCGAATGGACAGCGTAATGCTTGGCGCAAGCCAGTAGCTTCCGGTATTTCGCATCCGCCGGCCCCTGTAATCCTTTGACGACAGCGACTCCCATGCGCGACATGAGGTATGGATCCTCGCCATATGTTTCCTGGCCACGGCCCCAGCGCGGGTCGCGAAAGATGTTAATATTAGGCGTCCAGACCGAAAGGCTAAGGAACCTGCGATTCTCTCCGCCATTGCGTATCGCGTCATGATACTTTGCACGCACCTCGTCAGATGTGGCTGTGAATATCTTATAAACCAGTTCGTCGTCAAAAGAAGCTGCCATTCCTATCGGTTCGGGAAAAACGGTCACGTCGTTGTTATTGGCCAATCCGTGCAGAGCCTCGCTCCACCAATTGAATTTCTTTATACCAAGCCTGGGAATGGCATCGGATACGTCGCACATCAGGGCGGCTTTTTCTTCAAGTGTCAATCGACTCACGAGGTCCTTAGCCCTTTCCGCCGGACTTAAGGCGGGGTTACGAAAAGCAAACTCCTGAGCTGACGCAAGGAATACGGTCAGCGTTACAATGGATGTCAGTAGAGCCTTTCGGCGTGATGATCGTGTTTTCATAGTTCTTCCTGTGTTTGTATAAACCACTACATCTGATGTTGAGTGTTCTGATACCCTGCGCGTACCGAAGACTCGCGGATAATGAGCTTTGGTTCGATTATTCGCTTTTGGCCGATCATCGTCTGATTCCGTCTGACGGCATCAAGATTTTCAAGCAATATCTTTGCGGCTGCAGAGCCCATCATTTCGCTGAATTGATCCACGGTACTGATCGACGGAGTTACCTGTTCGGTAAAAGCTTCATTACTAAACCCGACAATACCAACATCCTCCGGAACCTTCATGCCTCTCCTCAGCAAAGCTTGCATGGCGCCATAAGCGAGGTAATCACTTGCCGCGAAAATAGCATCCGGTGGCTCCTTCAGTTTCAACAACTTCTCCATCGCCGCTTCGCCGGTCTCGTTATTGGGCGCACATTGAACGATGTATGCGTCGTTGACGACTAATCCCGCCTCTTCGAGTGCCGACTTATACCCTTCAATCCTTTTTAGAAAAGGCTGAACGTGATCATAACCAGCGAGGTGTGCGATCCGTCGGTAGCCCATAGCCAACAGGTGGCGTACCGCTTTCACGGCGCCGGCATAATCATTAACGGTGACTTCACAGATGCTTTGATCACCGAAAGTCCTGTCGAAGAGTACGACCGGAATATCATTCGCTATGTTCAGGTATGCTTCATAGTTTTTTGTTTTCATGGCGAGTGAGGCGACGATACCCTCAACCTGAGCCTTCATAAGCCCGTCCAACTGTCGCCGCTCCACGTCTTCGGAATCACGCGTCTGGACGATGATGACGTTGTAGCCGTGGTCTGTGAGCATCTCTTCTATGCCTTTGATCGCCGACGAGAAAAAGCTGTAGTGGACGCCGGGCACGACAACGCCGACGAGGCCACTTTTTCCTTTTCGAAGGCCTGTCGCCAGGGCGTTTGGTTTATATCCCAATTCCTCAGCAGCCTCAAACACCCGGCGTTTTGTTTCGATGCTTATTCTGGGATGATCACTGAAAGCCTTGGAGACAGCGGAAGGCGTTACGCCAACCTTGGCAGCGATATCAACAATGGTCGATTTTCTTTTTACCCTCTTCACGTCATTCTTAAGTTATGCCTTCGCCGTTGGTTTATACCCTACCAGCCCGAATAGAAAAACCACAACATAACAAACAACCAGGACGCTGTATGCCAGCGGTGTTGATGTGTACGAACCCATGATGAAGGGAACAATTGCTCCGCCGACAATTGACATGATGAGAAATGACGATGCCTGTTTCGTGTACGATCCGACATCTTTTACACCCAGTGCGAAGATTGTTGGAAACATGATACTGTTGAAGAAAAAGATCGCCACGAGACAATAGATTCCCGCTGTTCCTGGTAAAAAAGCAACGACAACAGAAAGCAAGACGTTTACAAGCGCGTATAGGGCAAGCAGCATGTGCGGCGCAATGATCTTCATGAGAGCCGTTCCGGTGAAACGCCCAATGGTGAAGAGAAGAAGACTTGCCGAGAGGAGATAGGATGCTTTTTCGTTGCCGAATCCGGGACTGGCTTCGGTGCAGTAATTGATAAACAAAGCTGCACCCCCGACCTGAGCGGCGACGTAAAAGAACTGCGCAATCACAGCCCATTTGAAGTGACGGTATCGCAGGAGTCCAGCTCTGGGTTTGCCACGTCCGCCGGTATCATCATCGCTTCTCACTTCAGGCAAATGGGTGAAATAAAAAGCGACCGCCACGATCAACACAACAATCCCGATTCCGATGTAAACATTCTGCACGGCGCTGAGATCCGTATCACCCGCGTTTCCGCTGAAAAAGAACTGCGCGCCGATGATCGGACCGATGAACGATCCGACGCCGTTAAAACTCTGCGAGAGGTTGAGTCGGAACTCGGATGTGGCGGAATCACCAAGAACGGTAACATAGGGGTTGGCTGCAGTTTCGAGGAAAGTCAGCCCCGAGGCAAGAATAAAAACGGCGAGCAGGAAGAAGGGGAAACTGTGAAACGCCGCCGATGGAAAGAAAAGGAATGCCCCAACTGCGTATAACATCAACCCGGCAAGTATGCCGCGCTTGTAACCGAGCCTGCTCATCAGCATTCCTGCAGGCAATGCCATGAGGAAATATGCACCAAAGTAGGCGGCCTGCAGAAGCGTTGACCGCTGCTTCGTTATATTGAGCGCCTCCTGAAAATGTTTGTTCAGCACGTCCAGCAAGCCGTACGCGAGCCCCCAAAGAAAGAAAAGACTCGTAACGAGGATTAACGGAACGAGATAAGACCTGCCCGCGGTAGCAGCTACTCTTGAAAAATTTTCTGTCTGGACGATGGGCATAGGTAATTTTTTAAAATGCTAAAGCAGGGCACGGTCAAGGTGAACATAACCACCGTCCACATGAATAAGCTGACCAGTGGTGTGGCTCGACCTTTTTGAAAGAAGAAAAGCAACCATCGCCGCAAGTTCTTCCTTCGTAGTCATCCTTTGTTCCAATGGAATTTTATCTTGTATTTCCTTCAATTTTTTTTCGGGCTCTTCGAATTTCTTTATCCACGTGTCATATAAGGGTGTATAACATTCTGCGACAATCACGGCATTAACGCGAATTCCATGCGGGAGCAGCTCCACGGCCCACTCGCGGGTGAGGGCATTTCTTCCTCCGTTTGCAGCTGCGTAGGCGGAAGTGTTTCCCTGTCCGGTTTCAGCTGTCTTTGAACCAATATTCACGATCGGGCCTTTCGATTTGATAAGGTGGGGCAAGGCATAATGTGCCATCAGATAGTAGTGGACAAGATTCTTGTGAAGCGAATCCATGAACATCTCATAATTACCAGAGGCAAGACCGACTCCATCGTTCACACCAGCGTTATTCACCAAACCATCGATGCGGCCAAACTGCCGGAAAACGGAATCGACCGCGCCTCTGCATTCGTCGTTGCGTTTCAGTTCGGCTACCACATGAAAGGCACGACCGCCGTTTCCTTTTATCTTCCGGACCATCGATTCATTGTCTGATTCATTTCTGCCGACGATGACCGGAATCGCGCCTTCCTCTGCGAGCGTGGTCACAATGCCCTCGCCTATTCCTTTCGCTCCGCCGGTGACGATAATTACCTTGTTTTCAAGTCCGAGATCCATTTCGATTTAGTGTTTTTATGTAGGCCCTTTGATAGCGCTGCTTATGTTGGTTGATGTGGATTCCCACCATCAGATATTCTCACCATTGTCGGCAATCACGTCGATCACCGCCTTGACGACGCCGCGCTTAGGATCGAGCAGCGATGGAAATTCCTGGGCGACATTTTCAAAGGGAATCGCATGCGTAATAAACTTGTTTACGTCAATACGATTCGAGCGGATGTTATCGATAATGAAATCGAAATCTGACTTTGTCGCATTGCGGCTGCTCATCAGCGTTGCTTCCCGCTTGTGAAACTCCGGATGAGAAAACGAAACATCGCCTTTCTGCAAACCGACAAGAACGTACCTTCCGCCGTGCGAGATCCAACTGAAGCCGTCGTTTATCGCTCTGAGACTTCCCGTTGCGTCTACCACGAGGGTTGGCATATCGCCCCCGGTTATCTCCATTAATTTTTCGCGGACAGCAGACTTCAGGGGATTGATGGCATGCGCGATGTTGAAGTTCTTTTTGCAGAATTCGAGACGCCTGTCGTTTACATCCATTGCGATCACCTTCGCGCCACGTAGCGCCGCGATTTCCATAATTCCGAGGCCGATAGGTCCGGCACCGATCACCAACACAAATTCTCCAGCCTGCAACGCAGCGCGCGTCAAGGCATGCGCTCCTATCGCCAGAGGTTCCACGAGGGCAAGCTGGCTGAAGCTCAGACCCTGG
>CBKWFZ010000010.1:0-17987 GCA_966673785.1 uncultured bacterium | reverse complement strand
CTCCAATGCCTTTCCAGAACGGATAACGATCAAACATGTATTCGAGATAGGCCACGCTGCCGCGATCAGTTGGATCAAATCCACAGAGCAACGGTGCAAAACGAGTCTGGTCTTCCTTACAAAGGCATCCGAGTTCATGTGCGAGAAACTCATCCGTGAGGGTGTAATAGTAACATGCCGAATACCCGTCAAGGTAGTATCCCGGCTTTCGCTCCTCGTGGTACGCCCATTTTTTCTTGACAGGCAGTCCAAATACTACGGCCGACTCGATCTGACATCTATCCATCTCACGTAGCAATGTTTCAAAGCCTTCGCTTTCCTGATTGAAATCCACGTAATGCAAATGTGCGTCTGTCTTTTTCATTCATTGAACAGTCTTTGTTACGTTGGAAGCAATAAACTTGTGCCGGCCTGACTTCCAACGCCTCGTCACCCCAAAAAAAAAATCGATAAATTGTCCGCTTCAGGCACTCTAGTTCGTCATAGCCGAAAAAATGTCAACTTAAACACATTGATTATGGAACAATTCATGTTGATTTTTCACGGAGGAACCAGCGATTTTCAGCCGGAAGGCGCGGAGGCGATGCAGGAGCACATGGCGAAATGGATGGCCTGGGTGGAGAAACTGCAGAAAGAAGGACGGTACGTGTCCGGAGAGCCGCTGCTTCCTGGTGGCAAACTCGTGTCAGCTCCCGGAGTAGCAACAGACGGACCGTATACCGAGGGAAAGGAACTTGTCGGCGGGTTCTTCATCGTAAAAGCCCGCGATTTTGACGAAGCAGTGACGATCACCAGAGACTACCCTGATTTTCCGCTCGGCGGCACAGTTCAGATCCGACAAATAATGAAGCTTGACTCCTGATCAGGATGACGCCTCGTGAGATCCATTCGAATGATGACACCGGCAAGCTAGTCGCTCACCTCTTTCGCCATGAAGGTGGAAAGATGGTTTCCGTGCTTGCGCGTTTGCTGGGTTTTGCGAGGCTTGATACTGCTCAGGACATCGTGCAGGAGACCTTGTTAAGCGCGATGACGGTGTGGGGATATAAAAAGATTCCGGACAATCCCTCTGCCTGGCTATACCGCGTAGCACGAAACAAAGCAATCGACCACCTGCGCAGAGAGCGTGCCGGACTCCGCGCTTCGGAACAACTGCTAGAACAAATTCATCTTCAAGGTTACGAAGATACGGAACGGATGTTCCTTGCTGATGAGATCGAAGACAGCGTTCTCAGAATGATGTTCGCGTGCTGCCACCCCGAGATTCCGGTTGAATCTCAGATAGCCTTAGCGTTGAAAACTGTCGGTGGTATGACTTCCCGCGAAATTGCATCATCTTTCCTGACTAGTGAAGACACGATAAACAAACGAATTTACAGGGCACTGGAAAAGATCAGGAGCAAAAACATCCCACTCGAGGTGCCCGTATCAGCGACGATCACAACCCGGCTTCAAGCCGTGCTCCATGTCCTTTATCTCCTCTTCAACGAGGGGTACCATTCCTCGCACGATGATCAGCTCATCCGCCGTGAACTGTGCCTGGAAGCAATGCGCCTTTGTCAGTTGCTTACCCGTCATCAGCGCACGAACACCCCGGTTACAAGTGCGTTGATGGCGCTGATGTGTTTTCAGGCGTCGCGCTTTGATGCGCGGCTCGATGGCTCGGGAAACCTGATCACCCTTCGGCATCAGGACCGGTCGCGGTGGAACAAATTGTTGATCGACCGTGGATTCTACTATCTGGAAGGCGCGAGTGAACCGGAGTCGATTTCGGTCTATCACCTTGAAGCCGGTATCGCCTCACTTCATGCGGCTTCGCGTTCATTTGAGTCAACTGACTGGAAGTCGATCCACCATTTGTATGAAGCGTTATACACCATAAATCCAACTCCCTTTGTCGCGCTGAACAAGGCCATTGCATCGGCGTATGCCATCAGCGCCAGGCATGCTCTTGATGAGCTGACTAAAATAAAAGGCCTTGAAAGAAACCACCTTTACCACGCGTCGATGGGGGAGGTCCATCTGGAACTGAATCATCGCGAGGAAGCGGGAAAGTGGTTCCGTTCTGCGCTGGGCCTGGCAACGACGAAAGGCGAAAAACAATTCCTCACCGGTAAAATCCATGCATGTGAATAACGTCCATGTCAGAAATTCAACGTTAAGAAGATGTTGAACGGCTTATCCGCATAGATATCCTTCAGGATCTATCCGGAAAATGAAACTTCATTTTAACCGGAGGTATGGATTTTATGTTCGACAGGACTTATATTGAGAATAGTTTTATCGGACTTCAATGAAGTTTATCTTCCCTTTGTTTTGCGTTATTCTGCTTACAGGCTGTATGGATCAAACGAAATTAGAGTACGCTGACGGAAATGGTAACCGTTATATAATCACTTCAACGATACTTCAGTACGTGCCTGTCACACCGGAAACAAGTTCCTCAGGAACCTACAGCGGTGGCGAGGCGAAAGTAATAACGCTACATGATGCGCAGCACAAGGCGATCAATAAGCTGTTGCAGGATGCGATTGGTAACAAGGCAATTCATGTGGAGAACAGAGTCATGGGCACAGGCTTGATTCTGAAGGACGATGGATCCGGTTCAGAGAAGTGGATCATTCGTGGAGATGCCCCCGAAAAGGAGCGCATCGAAGGACTCCTTAGAGAATTTCTTGAGCCGAAGATCTGAGTGTTTCCGCAGCACGATGGAAATTTGATTTTTTTCGTATCTTTTATCTCCTAGCCAATAATATTATGAATCCCTCAAACGGAAACGAAAGCTCAAATCAAAACCCTCCACCTCAGCAAAACCCTGCCACCGATCAGGTAACACGTTATAAATACCGCGACATAAAAGTCCATGCGTCGGATGAATGGATGGCCGATGCAACCAAGAAGTATCGCCGGGTTTTCGACCGGCATGAAACAACCTACATGTGGGTGGAGTTTTCGGTTTTTAACAAATTGTTTGACGAAGCGGATTGGGAAGCGTCTTTCCGGGTTAAGTGTTTCTATCTGAATGGCAGCAACAAAACGGAATTATGCAATCTTGAGCAGACGCGGAAAGTCTTGAAGGATGAGAACGTTGTTTACATTCGCCAGTCCTGGGGTAACGCCAGCCCCGGCGCCTACTGGTTCCGTGGCGATTATGTGTGGGAGGGCTACATCGACGAAGTCAAGGTCGGCGAGTCAAAGTTCTACGTAGAGGATATGGGTGTGGCGCAGGAAGGCGAGAATCTCTTCTTCGATATCGAGTCTATTCGTCTCTTTGAAGGTGACGGCGAAGCCTATTCACAACCGGATAAAAAATTCCTCGCGAAATTCAGGAAGGAAGATACGCGTTACGTTTGGTGTGAGTTCAAATTGAAGAACAAAAACCCAAAGGACTACTACGCGGAAATTTTCTTCAATTTTTACAATGATGCAAAACAGTTAAAGGGCAGTCACGCCTACCTTCAGTATATCCCGGCAAATACCGCTGGAACGGTTTATACCCTTTTCCCCGGGTGGGGAAATAACATGCCAGGGCGATGGAGCAGGGATTTCTATACGATGGAAGTCGTTTTCCTTGACAAACTGCGCGCAACAATCCCGTTTGAGGTAGGCGATTCCTTTGTCGAGGGTGATGCAACGGTAATAACGGACACAGACGCGATCTTCGAACGGGTTAAACGTGTGACCGTGGGCGAAGGTCCGCTTACGAATGAGGAGCTGCTTCAAAAGAGTCTCGCAGAGCTTAACGCACTTACCGGGCTTTCCCAGATCAAGGTGGAAGTGAACGAGATGGTGCAGTTGGTCAAATTTTATCAGGAATCCGGGAAAGATATTTTAAGTCGTTTTTCCCTTCACACCGTCTTTACAGGGAATCCGGGAACGGGTAAGACTACTGTTGCGCGGATCTTGTCCAAGGTTTACCAGGGTCTCGGCATACTGGAGAAGGGTCACCTCGTCGAGGTTGACCGCGAGGGGCTGGTAGCCGGGTACGTTGGGCAGACCGCAATCAAGACCGCGGAAAAAGTTACGGAAGCAATGGGCGGAATTCTTTTCATCGACGAAGCGTATGCGCTCGCGAACGCCAAAGGTACGCCGCACGACTTCGGTGCGGAATCGATACAAGTAATCCTTAAACGGATGGAGGATTTTCGCGGTAAGTTCGGCGTCATCGTCGCAGGTTATACGGATAATATGTACGAATTCATTTCATCCAACCCCGGGCTGAAATCCCGTTTCGACAAGTATTTTGAATTTCCTGACTACGCGCCGAATGAAATGTTTACGATCGGAATGGCGATGCTCGCGAAGGAAGAAGTCAGGCCGGATGACGCTGCACGTTCCCATTTGTTCAACTATTTCACGTTCCTGCACCAGCATCGCGATAAGCACTTTGGCAATGCACGTGCCGTGAGACAGGTTATCGGCGAAGCAGTCCGGAATCAACACCTTCGCCTGGCTGCCATGAAGAAAGAAGACCGGACCAAGGAGATCGTCGAAACCATTATTTTCGACGATGTGAAGGAGTTCGAAATCCGTCAAAGGGCTCCGGAAATGCCGAAGATCGGATTTCAGCCCAGAGGCATTTAGGTACCTGGTTTCCGTTTGATCAGGCAAAATTGAATGCTTGCTGACCGGTTGAATTTGGTTTCGTGTTTCCTATCTTTCTTTCGCCTCCCAAAAAAATTTAACAATCAAAGTCATGATTGATCAACTTATTTCACTAATCAGAAAAAATGCCGGCGACGAAATCATTAAGAATCCGGCGATTCCAGATGCGAAGAACGAAGAAGCAATTCAGGATGTCGGTCGTAACATCGTCGACGGCCTGAAAGACCAGGTAAGCCAGGGCAACATTCAGGGTTTGATGGGAATCTTCAATAACGCAGATATTTCGTCACTGGCAAAGAATCCAATTGTGGGCCAGCTTGTAGCAAAGGTTGCCGAAAGCCTCGCAGCTAAATTCGGAGTCGCGCCTCAGACAGCGCGGCAGATCTCAGGAAACCTCCTGCCACGGGTGTTAGGGCAGTTTGTTAACAAGGCCAAGGATCCAAATGATAATGATATTGATCTCCAGGATGTGCTAAAAAACCTTACCGGAAATGGGGGCGTCAACGCCGGCGATCTTATAGGATCCCTCACCGGCTCAGGAGGCAAGGGCGGGCTTGGAGGTGCACTCGGCAAAATGTTTGGTGGATAGATCCGTCTTCGAGGTCATTTACTGAATGAATACATCCAACGGTTCAGCTTCGGCAGGCACGTTATACAATCTGCGTGAGCAATATATACTTGTGAAAGCGTCCCGGGCTGTGCTGCTGGACTATTGCGCGACCATCTCCCATGAAGATTTCGTCGTCACCCATCCGGATTTTGGCAGGGGCAGCGTGAGAAATCTGCTCGTGCACATCGCCAATGTCTACGAGTTCTGGATAGGCGCAAATGCGATGAAACGCAACATCGGATTCACATCGTTCGATGACATTCAAAATGTGGAACGGTCGCGCAAACTTTTTACAGACATTGACAACCTCACGGAGGCTTTCTTTGATTTCGTAACCCTGGAGAATCCGGACGCATTTCTCATCGAACGAAATGGTGTCACTCATCAGTACACGCCGGTCGCGTTGTTCACGCATGTAATTACGCATGAGTTTCATCACAAAGGGCAGCTACTTACATTAAGCAGGATTCTGGGATATATTCCTCCGGATACGGATATAATTCGTTAGTCATGCACTTGCCCTGTCGATAGCGATTCCATTGAGATCAAGATGGACGATCAGCGTCCATAAGCGAACAAATAAGTCCGGTATGGAACATCGGATATGCCCTGGTGTGTCCCATTCACGCTCAGTTACTGGTGGCACTGTCATTGCAATGGCAAGGCTTCCGCACCAAACCTGAGTAATCCTTATGTTCAAGACTATCATTATCTCCGCCGTCCGAAACCTGTACCGCAATGCGTCATTTTCGGCCATCAACCTCGCCGGACTCGCCCTCAGCATGTCACTATCGTTGCTGATCATACTTGTACTCAAGAGTCAATATTCGTTTGATACATTCCATGCGGAAGCTGACCGTATTTACCGTATCAACACGGAAGCAATTCGCACGAGCGGAGACACGGAGCCATATGCATCTTCTCCGCTTGCACTTGCCGCAAGTCTCGATGAGGATTATGCGCTCGCACAAGAAGTAGTAAAGCTCGACCGGAGATTTCGCGGAAACGCCATCGTGAATGACCAGATGGTTCCGGTTCGCGGATTGTTTGCAACCCCTAATTTTCTTTCGGTATTTAACTTTCCCCTCAACGCAGGAAGTCCGCATACGGCCTTAGTTGATCCTTATGCGATCGTGTTGACAGAGACGGCTGCGATCCGGCTTTTCGGAGACCGGAATGCCATTGGCCGGCAGATTAATGTCGACGGATATGGTGAGTTTACCGTAACCGGCGTGCTCCTGCCTTTTCCCGGACCGACGCATTTTGAGTTTGAAGCGCTTGCTTCATTCTCAACCCTGCAGCTACTCGAAAACAACGGGACGCTCCAGGCGACATCTGTCGATCCACGAAACTATTACTCAGGATATACCTATGTCGTGTTAAAAGACGGCATATCACCACGCGATCTGGAGACTGCTTTGGCAGAGATTTCTTCAGGAATGTACGGTGACGTCCAGCTTGAGACGCGCGATAAAGGGTATCGGTTCTATACACAGGCATTGGCTGAGATAACTCCGGGTCCGGCGTTGTCGAACAATATGGGACGCGGAATGCCAGACTTACTATTGATCTTTATGGCTGTGCTTGCAGGGATCATCATGATAATGGCGTGTTTCAACTATACGCAGCTGATGATCGCAAAGTCACTCACCCGCGCAAAGGAAATCGGAATACGAAAGATTGTTGGCGCCCATCGGTTTCAGGTTTTTGGACAGCTGATCCTGGAGGGCATTGTTTTTTCCTTTGCCGCGCTCGCGATCGCGTATATTTTCCTGCAGCTTATAAAGCCCGGATTTCAACAGCTTCATATCAACATGGAGTACAATATTGATCTCACCGAAGATTATCAGGTTCTGGTCTTATTCATGGTGTTTACGGTCGCGATCGGGACCATTGCCGGGATGTTTCCCGCAGGCTACCTGTCCGCATTCAAGCCTCTTCATATCGTGAAAAGTGCGGCTGATCCAAAGCTCTATTCAAAAATTACGTTTCGAAAAGTATTGATGACGATGCAGTTCGCGCTGTCTTTCATATTCATCATGCTGATCATAACGGTTTACAGGCAGGTCGACTATATGACATCCGCCGACTACGGCATCCGGGAGGAGGGGATCATGAATGTGCGGCTGCAGGGAAACGATTTTGAAAAGTTCTCCACGGCAATTGGCGGCGTTCCCGGTGTCGTTCAGGTTGCAGGAATATCGCACAGCCTCGGAACCTGGGCAGATGGCGCCAGTGACTATCGTCGAAGCAGGGAAGAGGATCCGTTCGTAATGCGTGATTTTTCGGTCGATGAGAACTACCTCCGGAATATCGACGCTTCGTTTGCTGCCGGAAGCAATTTCGTTGATGGTGACAGAAATGCAGTCGTTATCAACGAAAAGGCACTTTCGCTTTTTGGTTTCGACGACGCCGTTTCGGCGATAAATCAGACTATCGTCCTCGGGGACTCAACGGAGTTGATGATAAAGGGTGTGGCGAAGAATTTTCATTTCCGGCCACTTAGCTATGAGATTGGTCCGGTTGCATTCCGGTATGATCCACAAAATATTGGTTTGCTGTCAGTGATGGTGAGCGGTGAGGATAAACTTGTCGCAGCCCGCATTGAGGCGCTCTGGAAAAAGCTGGATATGCGCCCGTTTGAATGGGCGATGATGGAGCATGAAATCGATCAGGCTTACGATGATGCCGGATTTCGCGACATCGTTTCGATCATTGGCTATATCACCGTGATCGCTGTCACGCTTTCAGGCCTGGGCATGCTCGGAATGGTAATGTATGCAACAGAAGCAAGGGTGAAGGAGGTGGGCGTTCGAAAAATACTTGGCGCGGGTGTCAGGGATGTTCTGCTTTTGCTTAGTGGTTCATTCTTTATCATGGTTGCGATTGCTGTAACTATCGGAATTCCGGTCAGTATCCTGCTGGGAAACATTTTCCTTGAAACTTACGCTTATAAGGTGCCGGTTTCGGTATGGACGATTGCCGCTGGCGCATCGGGCTTGTTGATCGTCACGGCGCTGATTGTGGGATCGCAAACCGTTCGGGCTGCGCGGTCCAATCCAGTCAACGCGCTGCGTCATGAGTGAATCGTTAGAACTCGGCAGCCGATTCGTATCTTCGGTCGTGTCAATCGATCCGAATGAAGCATAAAGATGGCGTAGATATATTTTTCCCGAAAAACCGGGCTGCCTGGCGGACGTGGCTTGAACAGAATTATGCTGAAAAGAAATCTGTGTGGCTGGGCTATGAGAAATTTGATTCCGGAAAAAGGAACGTTACATATAGTGAGGCGGTCGAAGAGGCGCTTTGTTTTGGGTGGATAGACAGTAAACCGAACAAACTTGATGACAGGAAGACATTACAATACTTTGCGCGGCGTAACCCCAGGAGCAGCTGGAGCAAGCTGAATAAGGAACGGGTGGCCAGGCTTGAGGATCAAAACCTGATGCACGAATCGGGACTTAACGCGATCAGGGCCGCCCGTGAGAATGGCGCCTGGAATGCGTTGGATGAAGTGGAAAATCTGATAATTCCTGAAGATTTGCTGGGCGCTTTGAAAAAAAGAAAGCAGGCTTACGCATACTATGAGGCATTTCCCCGGAGTGCAAAGCGAGTTATCCTGGAATGGATCAATAGTGCGAAAAGGCCGGAAACGAGACGAAAAAGGATCCGGGAAACTGTACTGCTCGCTTCAAAAAACATTCGTGCAAACAGCTATACCAGGCTAAAATCGAGCGGATGAGCTAAGCAGGAGGTACATGCATCCTCGAGGAGGCTCCTTTGGTTTGGCATCCTTGGATCATTTCGCTACCTTTGTATAAGATTCCGGGCTTTTCCGGCGTTCATCCATTCTCATAATTCCCCTGCCTTGCCCATAAGCTAGCCGGTTTATGGAATGCTCACAACGAAAAGGCAGAGCGAGCAAAGTACGAGCAATAAAGCAAGCTTTGTTAAAAGGAACCCGATCATTCGGCAGAGAGGCCCAAAAGGCTTGCTTTTGATTCGGTGATGGATGGTCATCGCTTCAATTTGAAAGCCGACAAAAAATGTATTGTTAACCAAAAACAAAAAAGTATGGCAGACAGAGTGTATACACCAGTATGGCATAAATACAGACCTGCAATCTTGCGGTTGATGGTCGACGCATCGGATGAGCCGCAAAATTATCAGCTTTATCCGCATGAATTTCGCGCGCTGAATTCCCGTCAGAAAGGCGGGTACAATTTCACCTTGCAGGTAGCCAATGGAAGGGCGATTAACCAGATCAAGGACTCGGGTAATGCTCAGGACTTACTTTCGGTACTGCAGCAATCACCAAAAGCCGCGGAGTTGATGGGCAAAGATTCGTTTGAAATATCAATGGATAAACAATTTATGTTACACATCAATAAATTGAGCTAAATTTCGGGCACAGAAAACAACACATGGCAAAATCACAGGCAACATTCAGTAAAAAAGAAAAAGAAAAGAAAAGACTTCAAAAGAAGAAAGAGAAGGAAGAACGCCTTGCCGAGCGGCGGGCCAACGCCAAAGAGGGTAAAACCCTTGAAGATATGATGGCGTACGTTGATGAAAATGGAAATCTGACAACGGTACCTCCGGATCCTTCAAAGAAGCGCAATATCCGGGAAGAAGATATCGACCTCGGCTCGCGAAACAGGGAAGGAGCTACACCGGTTGCCGCGCGCACCGGAAGGGTAATGTTCTTCAACGATTCAAAAGGATACGGATTTATCAAGGACGAAAACTCCGGTGAAAGCATTTTTGTACATAGCAAGGTGCTGTCATTCGAGCTTCGCGACAACGACCGGGTAACCTTCGAAACGGAGAAAAGTCCGAAGGGCCTGAGTGCCATAAATGTGAAGAAAGCGTAATAATATCTGACTGCATATGCAGGAGCTGGCCCGGTGATTTCATCGGGCTTTTTGTTTTTCTGAACACTGCAGATCAACAAGGGAATTAATCTTGTTGAAAGGACTGACCAATCGTTTGGCATTACCGGAAATGTTTTGAAATTGAAACGGAGACCGGAGTTTTCTGAATCCGGTAAAATCATGTCCGGTAATTTGTTAAAGTCGCTATCGATCTTGCTTGTACTGGCTGGCGCAGGCTGTGGGTCTGCTGACGATTCGTCGCCAAACCCCGAGCCCGAAGAAGAGGCATTTTATTTTGGCGCAGATCTCTCTTATGTCAATCAGATCCTCGACCACAATGGAGTCTATCGTGAGAACGGCGAGATTAAAGATCCCTTTGAGATATTCAGTGATAACGGTACCAATCTGGTGCGGTTGCGGCTGTGGCACAACCCTGCATGGACGAAAGCGGTGTATGGTGGCGCTGGAACAAAACGCTATAATGATCTGAATGACGTTGAGAAGGCCATAGAACGCAGTAAGACGCTGGGCATGCGCGTCCTCCTGGATTTCCACTACTCCGATACCTGGGCTGATCCTGGGAAGCAGACGATACCCGATGCCTGGACCAACATTCAAACGATCGACGTACTCGAGGATTCCGTTTACGAATACACGTTGCGCACTTTGTCACGGCTGCGCACGAAAGGCTTGCTGCCCGAATTTGTTCAGATCGGCAATGAAACGAACTGCGGTATGCTGTTCACCGATGCGCCTGAAGCCTTTCCGAAACTGAATGTCTGCGATGGAAACTGGGCGAATATGGGTTCAGTTGTAAACGCGGGTATCAGGGCTGTGAGGCAGGTAGCTGCTGACGCTGAAACGAAGATTGGTGTTATCCTCCATGTGGCAGACCCCAAGAATGTTCAATGGTGGTTCGACAATATGACGTCAAAAGGTTCCGTATCTGATTTTGATATCGTAGGGTTTTCCTATTATCCGCTTTGGCATACAACGATACCCTTGGATCTGATCGGTGAAAACATCGCGTCTTTTCGCAGCCGTTACGGCAAGGACGTTATGATTCTGGAGACGGCCTATCCCTGGACGACTGAAGCCGCCGACTCATACCATAATCAGTTCAGTGAGATGTCGCCGCTTGCGGGTTTCCCTTTCACACAGCAAGGCCAGCTTGACTTTCTCGTAAGGCTTGTTCAGGAGGTGCAGCGCGGAGGAGGGACCGGCGTTATTTACTGGGAACCCGCGTGGATCACTTCCAATGTGAAAGACCTGTGGGGCTCAGGGTCATCGTGGGAAAACAACACCTTTTTTGATTTCGAAGGCGCGCGCCATAAAGGGATGGATTTTATGAAGTTTGCGTATTGAGTCTCGCATTAGACAGCGTTTCCTCAAAGACAATATTCAGACAGGCGAGTTACTAAAGAGCTGCCGCTTCTTTATGGCAGTCGAAAATTTGTGAAATGTTCACTACCGCAGGGTTGATATTACATGAATCGGTGTAACGACAAAATTGATTTTCGTCAGGGGCTTACCGTTGTCTGTTATTAAATAACAAGACGCCCGTTGTGGACTCAGTGAAAACCTGGTCGCTATCCATAGATGTCATTAGGAGGTCCACGGAGGATTCAACCGTTTAACGACAGCGACAAAACTATTACGAACCTTTTCCGGTGAACAATTCAATGGTACCATTAAGCGCACAGCATTTATAATCAAATCGATTTTCTTCATTCCTTACGAATGAGCCATTGCTATTTTTTTCAAACGTTGTGATTTAAAGTCGCGCTACATCTTTGTACCGCGATTGAAAATGTAGGCAGGCGGTACCTGATCACTATCACTCCTCTCACCCAATCCTGTTTAATCGATTCATCAACAAGACAGCGGTAGCCCGCTACGATTCAAACGAACAAGATTAAAGTTATGAAGAAATTGCTTTTTTACGTCGTGATTACACTGATACTATCAGTCGTGGCCTCGCAGGTGAACGCCCAGCTTGTGTTCAAGACGACCTCGCCTTCGACGATAGCATACTACGAGTATCTGCCGTCGGACTACGCCGCAAACTCCAACAAATATCCGTTTGTGATATTTCTGCACGGTATCGGAGAACGCGGACCGAATACAACCGACAAGAATATTCTTGACGACAACATTTACAAAGTGGCGAAGATCGGTCCGCCGAAATTCGTCAAAAGCGGTACGAAGTTCCCTTTTATACTGATTTCGCCTCAACTCAAAAGTAATTATGGGAACTGGCCCACATCGTATGTGATGGAGGTCATCAACCATGTCAAACGTTACCTCAGGATCGATGAGAAGCGCATTTACATAACCGGCCTGAGTCTTGGTGGCGGAGGAACCTGGACGATGGCTCAGGATTACGCGAAGTTGTTTGCTGCTGTCGTGCCGGTTTGCGGCGGCTATAACACGCCGTCCAAGGCGATCAATATTGCAAAAGAAAATATCCCCGTTTGGGCCTCACACGGCGATCTCGATAACGTAGTGGGTATGTCAAAAACGGTGACGATGGTGAATGCAATCAATGCCTGCAAACCTGCACCGAGCCCGCTGGCAAAACTCACCATATACAAAGGCGTCAAACACAACGCATGGGATTATGCCTACCGCGTGGATCACTCTCTTCATAATCCGAATGTGTATGAATGGATGATGGCCCAAACCAACAGGAAGAATGCAGGAAATAACATCCCGACCGCGAATGCAGGTGGCGATCAGACGAAGTACCTATCTTCAGTCAACTACACCTACATCTCTGGATCGGGATCTGATTCGGATGGCAGCATAACCAAATACGCATGGACTAAAATTGGCGGACCGTCAGCGAGCCTTAGTGGCAATACGACGGCCAAGCTCAAGGTGAGCGGTTTGAAGGAGGGAACTTACTATTTCCGTCTTCAGGTAACTGACGATAAGGGAAATACAGACTCTGACTACGTCCGTGTTATTGTAAGGAAGTAAAAAGTTATAATCACTAATACCAGGAATTATGAAAAAAATAGCATGTAAGAATTCAGGTTTAAGGAATGTTCTAATGGGTTGCATGGTGGCGTTCATGATGTTTAGCTGTACGACCGAAGACGAGATCTTTGAAGAGGCCGCACCGGCAGCGCCTGAGACTGTAGAAGTTGTCGAGGAGGCCGATGTCGCCAGTGTTACGCTGATCGGAATCTATACCGAGTTTTCGGAAAACGTTGACTGTGCGACGTGTAGCTATACCGTTCCAGCTAATGTCAAGACCGTCGACGGCGCAGAATTGGGCATTAAACCGGGAAACGTTGTCTGTATTCCCGCAGGAAGGAAAGCCGGAGAAATTGAGTTCATTAATATGGTTGGAACAGAGCAACAACCCATTATAATTGGTAATTGCGAGGAATAGTAGTTTTCGTTTGTTAACAGGTAAAGGTTAAAGTGGAAAACCCTGGTTTCTCGACCAGGGTTTTTTTATATGTTGGCTATTTGTGCGTGGATGTTATCTGTTCTGCAATTATCTTCTTACATATTCGGAACCGCCTTGCGAGATTTCAATCAGTTTTCCACGGACCATTTCGGGACTTCGTTCGTATCGGAAAAAGCGACGGTCCGGATATCGTTTCATAAGTATGCTGTTGCGCTCGCCAAGATCAATCGCATACAGTACACCGTTCTGGTAAAACTTGTCGTTCCGGTTAAGGTTTTCTTCATCCATTGGACGGATGACACCGGTGGGCGATGCGATGAAGATCACCGCATTGTCAATTTTTTTACGAGTGACCTGATCGTAGAGGTCCATGCGTTCACGGACTACGCGATTTTCACGGGCAGCGATCACCGGAATGCGCACGAGCGAATAAACTATCCCGGTGACGAAAAGGATCCTTACCCAGCCGGCCTCTTTGATTGCCCGTGCAGCGACAAAGGCAACAAGAAATGGAAACGCCTCAAAGTAGAATCTCGGTCCATACTGGTTTCCTCCATACGAATAGTACAGAATATATCCAATGACCAGCACGGCGAAGAAGAGGTCTTCCGGGCGTCTTCGTATAAAACTTTTTGCGGGTCTCAAGATCAGGATAAGGTAGAGCAGCAGAAAATGCGGTGACACCCAGTAGATGAACATCAGGAGCCGCTTAATGATGTGTTTTACACCAAGTGCAAACGTGTGGTCTCCATAAAACCCGAGCTTTTCCTCAGGATATGCCCAGACGGTCACCGGCAGCAGTATGTTGCCAGTAGTGGCTCCGTTATACCAAAGGTATAACCCGATGCATGGCAGCGCCCCGACGGCGATAGCTACAAGCGGCTTGAGTGAGCGGAAGCCATACTTTGAAATAATCCATCCGTAAAATACAACGAAGAGCAAAACGGCTGTGTACGGCCTTGTAATGGCGAGCATTCCTACAAAAAGTCCTGCGAGTGCCGCGCGCCAGTTTCTTCCATCCCGGAAATAAAGAAGCGTGAGGTAAATCGCGAGAACGACATACAGCATTGAAACAACATGTGAGAAGAAGGATGCAGCGTTGAAAAGAAAAAATGACGAGGCGGTAACTGCAAGCACGGACCACAGCGCAATGTGTGCGTCATAAATAAGCTCGATGAGGCGGTAAAAGAAGTATAGCGCGAGGATCCCGCACACGATATTTATAAGAAATGGCGGGGTTGAAAGAATGAAAGCGATACTCAGGACCAACGGCCATCCGGGAGGGAACCTGCTGATCCACTTGTTGTCTTTCTGGACGATATGGTCAAATTCAAAAAATTCCGGATGGTCGTGCACAGTGCTCCAAAGCCTTGCTTCACTGAAGTCGATCGCCTGAAATAGGTAGGCATATTCATCGGCAGAATTCGGAAATTCTTTTAATGCCGACGTTGCAATAATCAACGAGACAATGGTGCCGGCACCCAGCAGTATGGTCAGGCTACGGCCGGTATGCGCCGACATAAAATCGTTGACCCGATTGAAGGCGACGGAAAAAAACTGACTTCCCAAAAGAAACGCATAGATGAATCCAAAGAGACTGATCCAGATCACTTCCCTTCCGACAAGTTCTATGATATCATGGTTGTAGCTGGGAGTGTGCTCTGCAGAAGACGGCAGTAAGGCAGCGAGTTTGGTGACTGCGCCACCAATGTCAAGGGTAATAAGCAGTCCCGCAGCAAGCGTAAGTGCTGAAGCGATCCATGCAAAGTGATTTTGCTTCATGGTAAGCAATCGGCATATAAACTGATGCCCGGCGTAATGCGGATTTGAAACTGCGGGAATGAAGCAAATTTCTCCACAGTGTGATATGAAGAAGGAACCCGGGGGTTCCTTCAAACTACTTTTGCAGCTGTTGTGCGATCTTTTCCTTGACTACCTGTCCAACACTCGACTTGGTTTCCTGAAGGACCTCACCAAGGTTATTCCGGGCATATTCGGTGGCCTTGCCTGACAGGTCTTTTAGGGTACCCGTAGCTGATTCCAGAAACTCCCTGCCTTTTTCTGTGGTCAGGAAGTTGGCCAGGATCGCGGCAAGTGCTGCGCCACCAAGAGCGGCCAGTAGTATTGTGCTTACTTTTGTCATGACGATTTAATTTAAAGTTTAGAACAACCGTTCTCACCCATACGGTAAAAAACGTATGCCTGAACGGAAGTTTATCTGGCGCGAATGAAGACACCGCTTATGCTGTTTGTCGTCGCAGCATTTACTTCACTTCAGAATAAGGTTGTGCTTGCGAAGGGATGATTTAATTGCACCTAGTACGGCGCCGGCGATTTTTCTTCTCAGTATTATCCTGCTTCCGGCGGCGAGCGCTACCCAGGTGAACGCATTGTAGTCAGCCAGGTTCATGATAAGGGACTCCACTCTGCGCTTCAACGGACCACGAAATCCGTCAAGGGACCGTTCCGCAATCGCCGGCCAATCCGTTCCGGATGAAAATAACGGCAGATACTTTTTCCCTCGTGGCCTGAGGACCGGTATGATCGGTAACCTTCTTTCGGTTCCTGCTTCTGCCGAGTAATACCGCGCGCGTTGTTCGGGAGAAAGTGACGCATAGCCCGACGTTATCAGGTTTGTGCTCTCTTCAGGAACCGTGAAATGGTCACGCAGAAATTTTTCGCAGTTCGCGCGGCCGAGAAAATAATCGTGAATCCTGAACTCCTTGTGAAAGAATCCGGAAAAACCTCCGAACGCTCCGCAGCCGATAGCGCGGTCTCCGGTTTCCTTTATTCGTGTCCCGTCGTGTTGGGTGACGGTGCGCGTCGGAGCGATAAGGAACTGACCGGCACAATCGTCGTCTAACGCGTTGAGCAGTGCGTCTGACTTCACCCGTGCCTGATTGATCAGCGCGCTTAGCGTTCCGTATGCGACCTCCTTCAGGTTGTTCTCCGGGTTGTAATCTGGCTCAATACCCGGAAAAGGATCAATCATCAGAATGCTGCTTTTGAACGAATTGAAATTATTAAACTGCGCCGTTTCATGCTGGCCTGTGAGGTCTGCTAACTCCTGCCGCACATGTTCGAAAGGTTCGTTGTTAAGCATCCCACCATCAACATTAAGCGACTCGTAATTGCCATCGGGAAGAGGATTCTTTAGCAACATTTCGCGCAGCCAGGTAATATCGTTCACCTGTCGTGCCTCACGCAGCACTTTCCTCGCCTGAAGTCCGATTGGAAAAGCGCCGGTGGCCATGGCCGCGTCCCGCGCTATCGAAACGGAGGTTCCGGAGTGGAAATCGAGCGGTATCCAACCATCACCTGCATAGCTGGTCTTGTTGAGTACGAACCGCGCATAGTCGTTGTGACGGTGAATAAAATATGAACTTGGTTTTTCTCCGGTGCCGCGGAAGAACAGGTCGTACCAAAACCCCCGGAGGTTGCTGAGCGTCAGGAATATTTTGAGATGCCTTGCGAAATACGGGCGGTCTATGCGCGCATTTGAATCGATCTTCATCGCACGGTTTGCAATTTCTTCGATGAATCCCGAATTCAGCAATGAGCGTATGTTTCCTTTACCGATGTCACTTGCATCAAGCATTTGCCTGAAGACATCTTCACCGGTAAGATCCACCCATGAGTGATACAACTTGTTTTCGGGTCGTTCGCGCAATAGGTTTGACGGATCGGCACGCGACACGGGCGGGAACGGATTAAGCAAGGATCCGACGGTGACCATAGCGGTCATACCTCCGGCGCTGGCCCCGCCAACAAGTGGGATGACCACGCGGTGCGAAGGAACTCCCGGCTTTGAACGCGACTGTTCCCATTCGTCGAGTGCCTCAATCAGGAAATCCATAACGCCTGCGGTGTACGCCCCCGCGGAGACAGCTCCAGCCATACAAAGCCCGACGTAAAAGGGGGTGTTGTTCGAATGCGTACCTGTCTCCATAAACCGGAGTTTTGATGATGACGAACATATCGAAAAATCGAGGCCGTAACAACCTTAATTCCCCGGATCGGACCCTTAATGATGTCCGAAACCGAACGCGGAATATCGGATTTGAACGGTTCATCTCCTGTTTTGTGCCCGTGTGCCTTGATTCGGACGATCTCGTTCTGGTACCGGATTTGATTATGCAGCCACCGCTCCCTGCGCGCAGTCACCAAGTCGCCGGGATTCTCAAAACCATCACACGATACTATATGCTGAAAAACCTGTTCACGATCGCCCTTCGAAATATTCGTAAAGACAAAACGTACAGCGCTATCAATATTCTCGGTCTGACGATCGGAATTACGTGCAGCATGTTTCTGCTGTTGTACATTCTTGATGAGTTAAGCTACGACCGTTACCATAAGAATGCCGACAACATTTATCGCGTCGTTTCGAATATCAAGGAGCCTGACAACGCATTTACGTGGGCAGTAGCGCAAATTCCGCTGGGCCAGGAGTTGCGGGAAAACTATCCCGAAGTTG
>CBKWFZ010000009.1:0-18030 GCA_966673785.1 uncultured bacterium | reverse complement strand
TGTTGAAATAAAAAGTTATTCCCTCGGGCGAAAATCCGAAATTCTGGTTTAGTTGAAATTTGTTGTCAGGGAACTCGAAGTAATTTTCCTGGAAGTCATCTGTGTCACCTAGCTCGCGCTCCTGCCGAAATACCTTCTCGCCTATTGTATTAAGCGCAAGTTCATAACCACCGACGAAAAAATCCTTCAGGCTATAAGGCTCACCTGTACGGGGATCAAAATTGCGAAAATATTTTCCGCTCCCGCCATGCGCTCCCCCGGTATAATACGTTTCCTCCAAGGCCACACTGATCAATGTATCGCTGAGCACATTGACACTTGACGTGCCTTCGTAGTACCAGCCCTGGGAGAGTTCCGTCATTTCATCGGTAAAGTCGTCGTAGTTGCGAACGAATTCTTCGGCGATCTGTTCCATCGATTTGTCCCCGGCATCAGGATCGCCCATCGAGAAAGCAAGCTCGATGTCCCTGGCAATCTTGCGGGCCGCCGCGCTGTCGACTCCTGTGAAAACCGGAATAGTCACTTCAAACACAGCGCAACTGTCGGTATTTGGACAGTTGTCAGACGTACGTCTGAATGATTTCATTTCAAAACCGGGGGTACTTGCGACTTCACTACCCTCCTGCGTCATCGTTCCGCACGCCGACACGACGATCATCAGGGCCGCAGCCAGAGGAACGTGCTTCATACCTTACTGTTTGCTGAAGATTTCCGCGAGCTTCTGGTCCAATGCCTGACCACGAAGATTCTTTGCTATGATCACACCATTAGGGTCAAGCAAAAGCGAGAAGGGAATGCCGGTGATGTTATAGGTCTTCGCTGCTTCCGATTGCCAGAATTTAAGATCCGAAACATGCGTCCACGTCAGTTTGTCTTCTTTGATCGCGCGAACCCAATCCTGCTTTGTGCGGTCAAGCGAAACACCGAAAACGGTAAAGCCTTTGTCCTTATACTTGTGAAACGCGCGAACGACATTGGGATTCTCCTGACGGCACGGTCCGCACCACTTCGCCCAGAAATCAACCAGTACATACTTCCCTTTCATTGACGAAAGTTTGACTACCTGCCCCGTTGTGTCAGGCAAAGCGATTTCGGGAGCAGGCTGACCTACGGCGGTAACTTTCATCCGGTCGACCGAACTCACAAATTCCTTAGTCTGATCCAGATTCGGCCATGCTGCTTCTGCCTTCTTCGCGGCATCAACATACACATGAAGATAACGGTCGCGATCCATGACGTTATTGTTTTGCAGAAAGTTGATGACACCGAGAGACGCCGGCTGTTCCATCAGAAGAGCAGCAACCTGGTCATGAGATTTCCTGATTTCATCCATGTACGCTTGCTGAATCCGGAATATTTCGGTCTCGTTCTTGGCCTGCACCGCCTTCGTAAAATCCTCGTTCAGTTTGGCGATCGCCGGTGAGCTTTCGGCTTGTTGAAGAATTCCTGACGCCTTATAGATCAAATCGATTTCCGGAGACCCCTTGATTTGAGCAAACCCATTGGGATCATTGCCGGCGACATTCACTTCGATATCACTTTTATTTAGAATCATATCCACAGCCTGACGATTGTAGAAATTGATCTTGTAATAACCGGGCGCTGAAAGGCGTACTTTCTTGGCGAACGTTCCATCCGACGCCAGGGTTATGGTGTCCTGCCAGCCAAATGATCCATTCTTAACCTCCTGGATCATGACCTTCCCTTGTTGGGGAGCGTTTACCTTGCCACGCACTGTAATTGTCCAGGAATCGGCATCCTGAACGGCGTCCTCACGTGTGGACGATGAACACGATATACTGAATACCAGCAACACGAAACAACATGCCATCAGCATGTTCCAGTACTTGCGCTCAATTCTTAACTTCATTCTTATGTTGTTTAATGTCATAGCGTTTTCAATTTACGGGTAAGCAACTCGTTTGCCATTTTCGGATCGGCCTTGCCTTTCGTCCTCTTCATTACCTCGCCCATGAACATCGTAATGATGCCCTTCTTTCCGTTTTTAAACTCTTCCACCTTCAGCGGGAACTCCCGGATGACTTGATCAATCACCGGCTGAATTGTATCCTCATTACGATCCTGGATCAGGTTAAGTTCCCTTGCAAGGTCGGATGGTGAAATGTCGCGACCAAGAAGCAGTTCCGGAAAAATTCGCTGTGTCGCCGCGGCGTGACTGATCTTTCCGTCATCGATAAGCGAAATAATCTCTGCGACAACGGAAGGTCTCACCGGAATTTCGCCGGCGTTTCTGCCGGTTTCATTTATAACCGACTTCACCGGACCCATAGTCCAGTTCGAGGCGGCCTTATAATTTCCTGTATATCCACAGAGTTCCTCAAAATACAAAGCAATATCCTTATTATCCGTGAGCACTTGTACGTCATACTCCGGCAGACCATACACGTCCATGAATTTGGCGAAAAGTTCATGCGGAAGCTGGGGCATGGAATCGCGGATTTCACGCAGCCACTCTTCAGACACGATCATCGGGCTCAGGTCCGGGTCAGGAAAATAACGGTAGTCATTGAGCTCTTCCTTCGTCCGCATGCCATAGGTTTTACCGTCATCCGCATTAAACGTGCGCGTTTCTGAAACGACCGGATGCCCGGACTCAATCAATGTAATCTGCCGGTCGGCCTCATGCTCAATGGCCCGCTGCACGTTCCGGATCGAATTCATGTTCTTGATTTCAACCTTCTTACCCAGTTGGGTGGCGCCATTCAACATCACCGACACGTTAGCATCGCAACGCAGGGAACCCTCCTCCATGTTGCCGTCACAGATCTCAAGATACCTGACGAGCCTCCTGATTTCGTTCAGGCATGCGCCGGCTTCTTCAGACGATCGGATCGAGGGTTCTGTAACGATTTCAATCAACGGAACCCCTGCACGGTTGAAGTCGACCAGCGTATCAGGCTTTTCGGGAAGGTGAATCGATTTTCCCGCGTCCTCTTCAATGTGAATCCGGTTTAACGACACGTTCCGTTTTCCTTCACTTGTCGTTATTGGAATAAAGCCACCTTTACAGATTGGGGTACGGTCCTGTGTAAGCTGATATCCCTTGGGAAGATCGGGGTAGAAATAATTCTTGCGATCGAAAATATTGAACCGGCTGATCTCACTCCCGCAGGCAAGTCCCATGCGTATGGCAAACTCCGCCACTCTCCGATTCAGCTTCGGCAATGTACCCGGGTGCCCGAGCGTGATGACACTGACGTTAGTGTTCGGCTCGCCTCCGAAAGAATTTGAATCTGACGCATAGATCTTGCTCGCCGTCAGCAGCTGCGCGTGTACTTCAAGCCCGATTACAACGGTATACTTGTCCCGGATCGATTTATCCAGCATGCTCATCGTCAAATCAGTTTCTTCGCTTTTTCGATCACAGCGTCAAGTCCTTTCAGATTTTTTCCGCCGGCAGTTGCGAAAAACGGTTGACCACCTCCCCCGCCTTCGATCTCACGGGCAAGTTCCTTCACCATATTGCCAGCGTGATACTTGTTCGTTTTCGCCAGCTGTTCTCCGATCATAACGGCCACCTGTGGTTTACTCGCGACGTCAGCCGCCAGTATGAGCAACAGATCATCGAACTGATTGCGCAAGGCGTACGCGATATTTTTAAGGACATCTGCATTGGGAACACTAACCTTTTCGATGATCAGACTGTATCCATTATTGCGCACCGCTTTCCTTGCGAGTTCGTCCTTAAGCGCATTTGCCTGTTCCTGCCGGAGCGTCTCAAGTTGCTTTTCCAGCTGATGTTTCTCCTCGACAAGTTGCCTGCCGGCTGCGAGGATGTCTTTCGGATTCCGAAACATCTGACGCAACTGTTGCAGGACCTGAAGCTCCTCGCGCACATATTGTTCTGCCCCCATGGCGGTGACGGCTTCGATACGTCTTACACCTGCGGCCACTGAACTTTCCGACAATATCTTAAATAAGCCGATCTGTCCCGTAGAATTGACGTGTGTACCTCCGCAAAGCTCGACTGAAAACTTTGGATCGAATGTGATTACCCGCACGAAATCGCCGTACTTTTCGCCAAACAGCGCCATTGCGCCAAGTCGTTTCGCATCTTCGATCGGCACTTCACGCTTTTCGTCCAGCAGAATGTTCTCGCGGATCTTTTCGTTGACAATCGCCTCGACACGTTCGATTTCTTCCGGTGTCATGGCTGCAAAATGAGAGAAATCGAAACGCAGAATCTGGTCGTTGACAAGGGATCCCTTCTGTTCAACGTGCTTACCGAGCACCTGTCTTAGCGCTGCGTGTAACAAGTGCGTTGCCGAATGGTTGTTCTTCGTTAGTTGCCGCTTTCCCGGGTTGACGACAGCGGTAAATTCTCCTTCAAGTGACTCGGGCAATTGTTCACAGAAGTGGACGATCAGTTCGTTTTCCTTCCGCGTATCGACAATAGCGATTTTTTCATTGGCGTTTTCGATATAACCGGTATCCCCCACCTGGCCGCCGCTTTCTGCATAAAACGGAGTCTTGTCAAACACCAGTTGGAACAGCTCCCGGTTCTTTTGTTTGATCCGGCGGTATTTGATGATCCGTACGTCAGCATCGGTGCTCTCATATCCGACGAATACGGTTTTGCTATCCTTGCGGACCTCGATCCAGTCTCCGGTTTCCTTTGCGGCATCGGCTTTCGATCTCGTTTTCTGTTTCGCCATCTCGGTTTTGAAACCTTCTTCATCAACCGAGATCCCGTGTTCGCGCGCGATCAGCGACGTGAGGTCAAGCGGAAACCCGTATGTGTCGTATAGCTCGAAAGCCTGTGCACCGGGGATTACGTTGCCTTTCATGTCGGCCTGAATCGATTCAATACGTTTGAGTCCTTTTTCAAGGGTGCGCAGAAAAGCACTTTCTTCTTCAAGGATTACGCGGCTCACATAATCCTTCTGACTTTCCAGTTCCGGAAACACATTTTTCAACTGATTGCCGAGCACAGGAACAAGCTTGTGCATAAAGGGCTCGCGGAAATTCAGAAAGGTAAAGCCATAGCGCACGCCACGTCGCAATATCCGACGGATCACATAACCAGCGCCCGTGTTTGATGGCAGCTGACCATCTGCGATAGCAAACGCGACTGCGCGAACGTGATCGGCCATTACCCGCATGGCAATGTCGGTCTTTTCATTCGCTTTATACCGTACTTTGGCTGCTTCCTCGATGAAGTTGATCAAAGGCGAAAAAACATCGGTGTCGTAATTCGATGTTTTCTTTTGAATAGCCATGCACAACCGTTCAAAACCCATCCCGGTATCTACGTGCTGCGCCGGCAATTTCTCAAGAGAACGATCCGCCTTCCGGTTGAACTCCATGAATACAAGGTTCCAGATCTCAATCACCTGCGGATGACTTTGATTTACAAGTTCTTTGCCCGGAAGATTCTGCACTTCATCTTCGGATCTGAGGTCTATATGAATTTCAGAACACGGTCCGCAAGGACCGGTCTCCCCCATTTCCCAGAAGTTGTCTTTCTTAATACCGTATAGTATTCTGTCTTCAGCGATGATCGCCTTCCAGTAATCGTACGCCTCCTGGTCGACCGGAAGGTTTTCCTCCTTGTCACCTCCAAAAACCGTAACGTAGAGGCGATCTTTCGGTAGCCGATACTCCTCGGTCAGCAACTCCCACGCCCAGGCTATCGCCTCTTTCTTGAAGTAATTTCCGAACGACCAGTTACCAAGCATTTCGAACATCGTATGATGGTAGGTGTCGATTCCCACTTCTTCGAGGTCGTTGTGTTTGCCGCTTACCCTGAGGCATTTCTGCGTATCCGCAATTCGGGGAGACGACGGGGTCCCGTTGCCGAGAAAATAATCTTTGAATTGAACCATGCCCGAATTGGTAAAGAGCAATGTCGGATCGTTCTTCAGCACGAGCGGAGCTGAGGGCACGATCGTATGCTCCTTGCTCTTAAAAAAATCGAGAAACTTTTGTCTTATCGAACCCGAGTCCATCATCTGACGATGTACGTTTAAATCTAACTATATGATTTGTAATGCTTTACGACTGATAAAAATTCAGCAAGCCACAAAATTAAGCGCTTGCAAACAGGATCAAGCAGGGAATCTGATAATTTTTAACGTTTTCTTTGAACGGACGAGGAAACCCGATTGAGTCCACCTTTCCTGCTGCAGGATTCAGGCGCAACGATATTCTCCTGAATGTCGGATTCGTCGCCAATTTTGCTTTTTCGCTTTGTGAAATCTCCTTTTATTTGTCTCAATATGCGTTTGTTATTTCTGGCAGTCCTGCTCGTTTGGTCCAATACTGTTTTTTCACAGAATGTTGATACACTGGTCCGGCAACCCGGCGATTCCTTAACGCTTCATGCGGCCGATTCCGTTCATGCAGCCGATTCTCTTTTATCACAGCTGCAACCTGACACGGTAACTATCATTGGTGTCGGCGACATCATGATGGGTACGAATTATCCCGAGGACCGGCTTCCTCCGGACAACGGGCGGTTTCTCATGCGAGGCGTGGAGCATATCCTGCGCGATGCTGATGTCACGTTCGGCAATCTTGAAGGCGTTCTGCTCGACGAGGGCGGGACCCCGAAAAGCTGCAAGGATCCCAAGGTTTGCTATGCCTTCCGCTCACCGGTGAGTTATGTAGAGAATCTCGTGTCGTCGGGTTTTGACATGGTAAGTCTGGCCAACAATCACGCGGGAGACATGGGCGATATCGGACGAAAAAGCACCATGGAAACGCTCACGCGCGCCGGCATTCTTCACGCAGGTCAGCTAAACCAAAAAACCACTGTCTTTGAAAAGGACGGAGTAAAGTATGGACTGGTTGCATTCGCGCCAAACAGTAACTGTGTACCGCTCAATGACCTCGAAGGTGCGAAAGAACTTGTCTCCTCGCTCGACTCGCTGGTGGATGTTGTTATTGTTTCTTTTCACGGAGGCGCAGAAGGAGCGAAATTTCAAAACGTGCCGCGTGCCACGGAGGTCTATGATGCAGGTGCCGATATCGTTTTTGGACACGGGCCGCACGTTACGCGCGCTGTCGAAGTGTACAACAACCGGTTCATCGCGTACAGCCTCGGAAATTTCTGCACATACCGCGGGATCAGCATTTCCAGCATCAATGGATGGGCTCCAATCATAAAGGTGTTTACCGATCGGTCGGGATCTTTTCAAAAAGCTGAAATCACGGCAACCACGCAAACGTACGAGCGCGGGGTGCAAATCGATCCCGGCAAACAGGTAATTCGAAAGATCCAGGAGCTGTCAAAAAAAGATTTTCCCGAATCACCGGTCCACATTGATGATAATGGTTTAATTACTTACCTTGCTAATTAACATGGCGTACAAGGAAAAGGAAATCGAAAAACTTTACTACTCCATCGGAGAAGTAGCCGAAATTTTCAACGTTGCCCCCTCCCTCATCCGCTTCTGGGAATCGGAATTTGACATAATAAAACCGAAGAAGAACAGAAAAGGCAATCGCCAGTTTACACGTGAGGATATCGAAAACGTAAAGACGATTTATCATCTCGTGAAAGAGAAGGGCTTTACCCTTCAGGGCGCAAAAGAAATGCTTCGTAACGACAGTCAGGCTGTTCGCGACAAAATGGACCTGATCGAGTCACTGAAAAAGGTTCGCGGATTTCTTGTCGAGATGCGCGACAAGCTGCACTGACCGGATCGCGACAAGCGAACAACCCAATTTTTTAGATTAACCGTTGTGTATTATGGATCAAGACCGTCTGGCATTGATGGCCCTACACTTTATTCCCGGGTTGGGTGATTACCTGATTCGACAGCTGATCAGTTATTGTGGAGACGCCGACCGCGTTTTCAAACTTCCCAGAGGCAAACTCCTTAAAATTCCCGGTGTCGGGGAGATTACCGCCGATGTAATTCAGCGTGGCGAACCTTTTCGTCAGGCAGAGCGGGAATTCAGGAAAGCGGAGGAACTTGACGTTGAACTCGTGTTCTTTACCGATCGTACCTACCCGTCGCGGCTGAAGCAGATTAACGATGCGCCCACCCTGCTTTATCTCAAGGGTGAGATGAATTTCGAGAACCCGAAAACCGTTGCTATCGTCGGCACGCGGAAAGCGACAGACTACGGAAAACGATGTGTTGAGAGTCTCGTCGAAGGACTGGCGCCGCATCAGGCGTGCATTGTAAGCGGCCTTGCATACGGAATCGATATCCATGCACACAAACAAGCACTCGCGTTCGGACTTGAAACTATCGGTGTAATGGGAAGCGGAATGGACGTCATCTACCCCGCGGCCCACCGCGATACAGTGCGCAAAATGTACCGGCATGGAGGACTGATTACGGAACATCCCCTCGGCACGCGGCCCGACGCACACAACTTTCCAGCGCGTAACCGGATCGTTGCAGGTCTCTGCGATGCAATAGTGATCGTCGAAGCGGCATCAAAGGGTGGCGCGCTGATAACTGCTGATATCGCCAATAGCTACAACAAAGATGTCTTTGCTTTCCCCGGCAATATCGGCCAGCATTCATCCGAGGGATGCAACCACCTCATCAAAACGAATAAAGCATTTCTGATCACGTCAGTCAGGGACCTGGAATATCTGATGAACTGGAGCGTTGATGTGCCGCATCCTGCAAAAAAGGGCGTTCTCAATCTCACGGAGTTCTCCGATGCAGAGAAGCCAGTGATCATTACCCTGAGCGAAAATAAAAATCAGCTGATGATTGACGAGCTAAGCTGGAAAACCGGGTTGCCTGTAGGCGAACTTGCTTCGATCCTGTTAAACCTGGAGTTCAGAGGAATTGTAACGTCGTTACCCGGAAAAGTATTCAAACTTTCCCGCCCGGTATGAAAACTATTCCTGACTTACTTTCTGATTGCACTTTTCGCGAATGACCTCGTAAGCCTTGAGGTCGCCCAACTCGCCGGCCTTGCTGAGATCGAGGCATCCGTTGTTGAGGTCGCCGAAATCAAGGCGCAGAATTCCGCGCAGAAAATACGCGTCAAAATTCGTGGGGTTGATCTGGATTATCTTGGTGCAGTCATTGATCGCGTCTTCATAGGCCTGGAGGAACTGCTTCGCCTTTCCTCTGTTGAAATATGCTTCAATATGATTCTCGTTTAGTGTGATCGCCGACGTAAAGTCAGCGATAGCGCCATAGTAATCCTGAAGTTTCATCTTCACATTTCCACGAGCGAAATAAGCATCTGTGAATTTGGAATTTTTTTCGATGGCGGAGTTGTAATCCTTCATCGCGCCATGACGGTCATCGAAGTTGTCTTTAATATTTCCCCGGAGGTAGTATGCCGACGCGTAATTGGGATCAAGCTCGAGCGCTCTGTTTATGTTCAGCAAAGCCTCCATGAACTCGCGCTTTTCAAACAACTCGCGCCCCGTCTGCGTTAGCTTCTTTGCATCCTGTGCATAGGCAAGAATGCTCGCGGACATAAACATCAGACTGATCCAATACCTCTTCATAGCTACCCGAAATTTTTGTAAAGGTAGCGTTAAAGCCGTGGAGCAGCGGGCGAAAGTAATATTTTCACTGCTTTGGAAATATTTCGCTCGCGATAAGCAACGCTTCCTGCAGCTGAGCGTGATTAAAAGGAAAAGCCGCATTCTGCGTCTCGAGAAATTCTATTACTCTTTCGGTGGGTATGTTTCCGACAAGATCATCCTTCGCCATCGGGCAACCGCCGTAGCCTTTCAGCGCGCCATCAAATCTACGACACCCGTTCTCGAAAGCTGCCCGGATTTTTGGCATCACACTATCCGGAGTCGAATGAAGATGTAGCCCAAATTCAAGTTCCGGATAATTCTTTTGCACCAGGCGCATGATCGTCGTCACGTTCTCGGCAGTAGCGCTTCCTATCGTATCGGCGAGAGATATTACATCTGTACCGAGAGCCGTGAGGATTTCAATGAATTGGGGAATCATGCCCGGTTCATAGGGGTCCCCATAGGGATTACCGAACCCCATGCTGATGTAGGTCACCAGTCTTTTCCCCTTGCGACTGCACGTGTTCTTAATTTTGTCCAGTTCGTTGAGCGCGTCGGTAATTGTCTTGTTCGTATTCCGCACCTGAAACGTTTCAGAAATAGAAAGCGGGAATCCCAGGCAGGCGATCGCATCGAGTTCGGACGCTTCTTCGGCACCCCGGGCATTCGCGACGATGGCAAGCAATGAAGTTTCCGTGCCACTCAGGTCAAGTCCGTCAAGAACGGCACGCGTATCGCGCATCTGCGGAATCGCTTTCGGAGAAACAAAACTGCCAAAATCCAGCGTATCAAACCCGACCCTGAGCAAACTGTTCAGGTAACGGATCTTGTCTTCCGTGGGAATAAACGATGCGATCCCTTGCATCGCATCGCGGGGACACTCAACAATTTTCATAGTTCCTGAACGTGTTCTGGTAACCGTGCATTATAGCAAAATTGAAACGAACGGACGAAGTAATAAGCACTTTATCTTCCTTAACGATAGAAATATCGCACTAATCCGTATACTAGCTAATTGATAAGACCTGACTTTTATGCCACTACCTGAATTCGCAGGGACTTTAGGGTTGAAACGTGCTGCTCATCTGCTTCGCAGGGCAACGTTTGGAGCGACCAAAGCTGAGATTGACCAGTTTGCCCAGCTAACACCGGCGCAGGCAGTCTCACAACTTTTTGATCTGCCGGTACCGGAACCCCTGCCCCCCATTGATCCGCAGACCGGAACGGAATGGATGTACTCCGGTGTTACCGACGCCAACAGTGAATCCTTCGATCTCGAGAACTACTATCTCGCCTGGCACGTCGGTCAGATGATGAGCGCCGGCGTTCCCGCCGACATCTCCCTTGCTTACAGCGCAAAAGAAAAAGTGATCTTTTTCCTTCATACGCATTTTACGACGATTAAATCCAAGGTTGGCGACAGCCGCGCACTGTTTTTTCAAAATCAGCTTTTTCGTCAATATGCGCTCGACCGCGATAAAGATGACACCTTCAATATTAAGGAGCTTACTGTCAAGTTGAGTGTTGACAATGCCATGTTGCGTCTGCTTGACGGCAATCTCAATGTCAAAGGCCGCGTAAACGAAAACTATGCGCGTGAACTGTTGGAGCTGTACACAATCGGCCGCGGGCTTGAGGGTAAAGTTCCGGAAGGGCTCCCTGCCGGAGACTATTTTGTATTTACGGAACATGATGTTCAGATGGCCGCGCTTGTTCTCTCGGGGTGGGACATTGATCGCGATTTTGCTACGCCCGATCCGGACACGACGCTTCCCCGCGGCGTGGTCAGAGGTTCGGTGACAAACGCATCCGCACATGACAACACTGTAAAAACTTTCAGCGAACGGTTCGCGAATCAGGCGGTCACACCGGATCCGCTCCTGCTTAACGGTTCCGACCCGACAGAGGCAAGCGCCCTGGATGAAATCCGGCAGCTCATTGACCTGATATATTCCAGGGAAGAAACGGCACGAAACATCTGTTGGAAGATCTATCGCTTTTTCGTGTACGCTCCGCATGAGCGGTACCAACCCGGAAACGCCGTTGCATACATTGATGACAATATCATCACACAAATGGCCGACACACTGGTAAGCAACGGATTCAAGATTCAGCCGGTCATTGAAAACCTTTTGCGCAGCCAGCACTTTTATGATTCAGGAAACGCCGACGTGGTGGACGACAACTTCGGCGGGATCATCAAATCACCGCTCGACCTCGTAGTCGGTTCACTACGTTCATTCAGTGTGACGATTCCGGATATGCAAACCGACGTTGAAGGTTTTTACGCAATGACACGCGAGATCGTCTCTGCCGTCGAAAATCTGGGGATGAATTTTTATGAACCATTTGATGTCGCCGGTTATGAGGCATACCATCAGTTCCCTATCTACCACCGGATCTGGATAACACCAAACACTCTTGCGAGGCGATACGACTTCATCCGGGCGCTTTTCAACTCGCAAAACCCGGGAATGTTTTCGGTTGATGCTCTGGAATACGTGACCACCAATTTCTCAGCCCAGGCGGCGGATGCACGCGCACTGATCATCGCCATCGCCCAGGTCCTCCTTCCGGTGGCTGACAATTTAACGTTCGACGACCTTGCCGACGACACTTCCGGTCTGACGGCCCAACGGCTCAATTATTTCAAGGAGCGATTTCTTCAGGAGTTTGATGAGGCATACTGGACTGATCGCTGGAATAATGCCGCCGGCGACCTGCGCGAACAACTGGAGTTACTTTTCAATGCAATGCTGCAATCACCCGAATACCAACTTTCATAAACGATGAAACAGTCGAGAAGAAGTTTTCTGAAGAAATTGCCTCTGGCGATGAGTGTCCCTATTACAATGGGCGGCATACCGTTGCGCGTAATGGGTGATAATCAGCTGTCACGGCTTGCACGCGCCTCAGCCAGCAATGATCGCGTGCTGATCATTCTGCAAATGCATGGGGGAAATGACGGGCTCAACACGCTGATACCGATAGAAAATTACGATCAGTACTATGCGCTGCGACCAAACATCGCCATACCTGCCAAAAACAGTCTGAGAAAGCTGATCACACTCGACAGCACGCTCCCATCGCCTGCGCAGGTCGGACTTCACCCTGATATGACGGCTGTGAAGGAATTGTACGATCAGGGAAAAGTCAACTTTGTGCAGGGTGTTTCCTACAAGAACAACAACGGTTCGCACTTCCGCGGTCGTGACATACTTTTCATGGGCGGTTCCTCGGAGGATTACTATACGTCCGGGTGGGTCGGACGGTACCTGAAGCAGGAGATCTCCCCCGAAACGTACCCTCAGAATTTTCCAAATGACGAAATGAAGGATCCGCTTGCGATCGAAATGGGCTCCGATGTGTCGCTGATCTTCCATCAGGAGGGAAATATTCCGATGTCGATATCCCTGAATGATCCGGCCGCGTTCGCCGCGCTTGTTGAGGAACTCGAAGGTTTCGTCGACGTCGACATTGATCCGCGCGGACTGCCTCCTGAATTTCTCCGCGATTCACCATATTATAATGAGCTCGACTGGATCCTTAGTCTTGAAGATAAATCCAAGGACTACGCCCAGCGTCTGTTCGAGGTGTGGAGTGCCGGAAAGGAAGGCTCCGTATCGTACCCCGAGACATATCCGTTCAATGCACCCGCCGGAAGTTACCGGAATCCGCTGAGTCCGCAGTTGCGTTTGATTGCGCGGATGCTTGCCGGAGGATGCAAGACCAGAATTTTTCTTGTAAAGATCGGCGGCTTTGACACGCATGCCGAGCAGGTGGAAAAATACGATTCAACAATGGGTGGACACGCAGCATTGCTGTATCACATTTCCTCCGCCATGAAAGCGTTTCAGGATGACCTGCGCGCGCGTGGAATCGAAGACCTCGTGCTCACAGTATCCACATCGGAGTTCGGCAGACGGGTCGCTTCCAACGGCAGTTACGGAACGGACCATGGAACAGGTGGCCCCGTAATGATCTTTGGTAAAGGAGCGAATCCCGGTGTTGTGGGTACTGTACCCGACCTGAATGAGCGAAACGTGGCAATGCAATACGACTACCGGTTGGTCTATGCGAATATTATGAAAGACTGGATGGGCGTTAGCGATCAAAACCTGAACGAGATATTCCCCGGGCTGATGACTGCCGAGGGTACATCGGATGGCGTGACATTCACTCCGCTCCCGATAGCCCAACATACCATCACAAGCGCCGAGGGGTTCGTCAGCTCCCGTTTTGCGCTGGAGAACTTTTATCCCAATCCTGCTACCGGTGAAACAACCGTTCACTTTCGCGTTAACATTCCGGGTAATGTGCGCGTCGAGATGCTGCGTGCGGATGGCGGAGTTTCGAGGATTTTAGTCGACGGCGTCTATCCCTCCGGCGAACACCGGGTTACCGTTAGTCTGGCTGACGTTGCTCCGGGCGCCTATGTGTGCCAGTTAAGAGCCGGGACCTTCCGCCAGTCAAGAAAGCTAATCGTCACCGCATCGAAAAAATAGCCCCCTCATGAAAAAACTAATCGCGTTGATTCCAATTTCGCTGCTCGTCCTCTGCGCCGAAGCACAGATCAGAAAAAAGCAGACGTACAATCGCCCATCGGATAAGAAAAATACCTTTCTGCACAAGCAATGGTGGATCGGTCTTAAAGGCGGCGGCAACTATTCCGGAGTGGATGTGGATAAATCCTATGCGATCATTACACCGGTAAACTACAGTTCCTCGGAAATCGAAAAGACATACGACAACTTCAGTGATCCGGGTGCCCAGGTCTCGCTTGAAGCTACTTTCTATTACAGAGGTTTCTGCATTTCGGTTCAGCCGGGCTACCAACGCGTCGGGTTCAGTTACGAGAACCAGTTCACATGGACAGATCCTGAACAAGCATCGCTCACGGTGGATCTGACCTACCGACAAAGTCACCGGATGGAGTATCTTACATTACCTGTGATTCTCCGGTATGAGTATCCCGTTCGAAGATTTTCTCCGTATGTTCATGCGGGTTTCTACTCAAATATTCTTCTGAACGCCAGCAAGGAACTCGTCGTCACGGGTCGCGATCAATCGGCGGGCGGGCCAAACGATTTTGAAAGTGAGCCAGTCGCCGTCGGAGCAAGTGACTTGTTCGCCAAGCATCACTACGGCGTATTGGGCGGAGTCGGCACTTTTTATACACTGGGAAATATCAGACTCAACCTGGAAGTACAATACCGCATGGGGTTAAGTCTTGTAAACTCTCCGGAAAACCGATATGGGAATGATCGGATCTCCGGCATGGGCGACGCGATGGACGACATCACAATGAACAATCTGTCGATCTCAATAGGAACACTCTTCCCCCTGCGATTCCTTTCTTCCGGTTTCAAGTCGAACGATAACCTGTAACAAAAAATGAAGACACTTAGGTCATACCTCTTGTTCCTCTCCGGTATTTTCCTGTTCGCATGCGGAGAAGAGGCGTCGGAACAGTTTGAAAAGGAAAAGTTTGTTCGTATCTACGACTTCAGCGGCTTTACAGAATCGTTTACGCCCATTGATATCAGGCAAACCGCGGACAATGGCTACCTGATCGTCGCCAACTTCGAAAAGCAAAATGATGTGCTGACACGGGGCGTTTACTTGTTAAAAGTTGACGAGTCGGGCATGCTTGTTCACGACCTGTTTCTTGAGGACCAGTACGTCCGCGCGTTGAAAGGTCTGGAATTCATCAACGGAAAGTACTACTTCATGTGCATGAACGATTCATATCGCGCGGTGCTGGTCGAGACCGACGCCGACCTACAGGCTCCCGTGTTTCATGAGACGGCGCTTTCATACCCGGGTGCCGTGTCTTACGGCGGCCAGGAAGGGTTTCTTGTCCTCAGTTACGACCAGGTATCCAAAACTTCCGTCGTATCACGCGTGTCGCCTACAGGGGCGATCAATTTGTCACGGAATTTCAAAATCGCCGACGATGATTCGATGGAAGATATCGTGATGAAACATTTCCTTGGCACGGGAAAGCAGTTCCCGTTTGCCGTTGGGAAGTTTGCGAACGGAAACTATTTCTTCAACGGTTTCTATGACTACACATTTTCACTGGTCACGACGGGACTGGCCGACGACAACGATGTGAACGATCTCATCCACGGACAGCACGAGAACGGCGGATTCAGCGCTGTCGTTCCGCTCGCCGGCAGTTCGTTCGCTGCCTCCTACTTCAACTTCGGAAGCAACTACTTTGTACCCGAAACGACGCTTCCCGGAGGTCCGTCGTCCATCAGCAACCTTGGCGGTTATCAGATGCGCGAACTCGTTCCGGACGCAAACGTCCATATTGACCGGATCACGGTCGACTCGAAGAACCTGTTGCTATACAGTACTGATGTGAAGTCGCGTCAGATCGGTTTGTACTTTTACGACGAGAGCACAAACGAGCTTGCGGGAACAATGTATCTCGGTTTTTCCAATCCGTACATGCTCGGCAGGGTCGTGGCAACTGCAGACGGTGGTCTCGCTATCTGTGGCACGACATTCATCGCCGGACGCTTTCCCAGGATTTGTCTGTTCAAGATTTCACCGGAGGAGTTGACGCAAGCCGTCAGGTAAGCGGTCCGGAGTGATACTCTTTTCGATCGGGAGTCACCGATCGATGCGGTTATTGCTTACCTTCGCGAAAATCGTTTGAGTCAAATGTTATCTTTCCAACAGAACGTAAGTCTTTTACCGTACAACACCTTCCACATCGACGTCAACGCCCGGTATTTTGTCGCTGTAAGATCTATTGACGACGTAACGTCACTACTATCGACCGACGTCTTCCGCGAAAACAAACGAACCTTTCTTGGTGGCGGCAGCAACATACTCTTCACCCGGGACTTTGATGGGCTGGTCATCAGGAATGAGCTGCGCGGGATTGAAGTGATGAACGAAGATGCGGAAAGCGTGGTGCTTAAGGTTCAGTCAGGCGAGAACTGGCACTCCTTTGTCATGTACTGTGTCGAACGAAATCTTGGCGGGATAGAGAATCTTTCGCTCATTCCGGGAACAGTTGGAGCTGCGCCCATGCAAAACATCGGGGCCTACGGGGTCGAAGTGAAAGACGTCATCGTTGAAGTTGAAGCGGTCGAACTGGGGACCGGAAGGGTTGTTACCTTCGATAACGCGGCATGTAAGTTTGGATACCGGGAAAGCTACTTTAAGCATGAGGGGAAAGGCAGATTCTTCATCTCAAGTGTTACTTTAAGGTTGACGAGAAAGGACCACCGATACAACACGACTTACGGGGCACTGCAGGAAACGCTACGTCAAATCAGCGGCGGAGAACCTTCGATAAAAGCGATCAGTGATTCGGTGATTCATATCCGAAGAACCAAGTTACCTGACCCGGCGGTTGTAGGAAACGCCGGAAGCTTTTTCAAGAACCCCTCTGTGAGCGAATCGGAATTCCGGGAGTTGAAGAAAGACTATCCCGACGTACCTGGTTACGCTGAAGGATCAGGAATGATGAAAGTGCCTGCCGGATGGATGATTGAACAATGTGGATGGAAAGGAAAGAGATTTTCTTCCATTGGTGTTCATCCTAATCAGGCGCTCGTGCTGGTCAACTACGGGGGAGGAACTGGCAGCGAAATAGAAAATCTTGCGCGTAAGATTCAGTCGAGTGTGAAAGAAAAATTCAACATCAACTTACATCCGGAAGTCAACATCATCTGACATCGACATGACTTTACGATGAATTCATCTCAACTTTCATCGGAGAAAAAAAAGCGAATCGAAAAAAAAATTTGAAAAAATTTTTTGGAATAGAAATTTTGTTATAACTTTTCGTATTGTTTAACAATAAATTCTAAAACGCTATGGCAAAAACAGCGAAGAAGGCAGCAAAGAAGTCTGCAAAAAAGACTGCTAAGAAAGCTGCTAAGAAGAAGAAGTAATTAGGTAAGACCTAAAACTTTGCGAAGGGAAGTAAATCGGATTTACTTCCCTTTCGTTTTTTTATGTCTCCCCTCCGCACAAGTTTATCACTTCCTCAAAGATCACGTTTCACCAACTTCGCCTGACCATCTGAAGATTGCCTGGTCAACGGCATTATAATGATCGGCGGTATTACATCATATCAACGCGACAACGCAAGTCACATGCAGCGCATGCCGATTTAAACCGGCGAGCCAGGCCGCATCGTTGCGTCTTGAGTTTTTGATCAAACCCCTGTCCTCTTTTCCTGAGAAGTTCCGACGGGGTGACGAATGATCCCTGATCCTGGTATCATTTTTTAATCTCACAAGGTCGCAAAACAGCCGCATGATCAATCCTCAAGTTATCATAACCATCTTACGGACTTATTACGTTCGTTCATACGGTTGCGTAAATAATGTACTAAAGGGGCTTGCCTTCCCCATTGAAGGCCCGTAACTTTCTCACCAAATAGTGAAAAAAACCAAAAGACCATGGCAAAAACAACCAGCAAAGTCTCAACCAAGGCAGAACCGAAGGCTGAGAGCAAGGTAAAAGCGAAAACCAGGGAGCCTAAAGTAGCGCCGGAAGCTCAGCTGGAACTGGCTAGTGAAGAG
>CBKWFZ010000008.1:0-18165 GCA_966673785.1 uncultured bacterium | reverse complement strand
CGCGCACCGTTCTCGGCGGCATTTGAATCAAGCAAAGCCTTGAACAGTTGAATCTTGATCGATTTTGGAATAAGCCCTTTAAGGATCTCCTCCTGTTCGGGTTGGTAAATATAGTCGATTTGGCTGGTCTTTGACGATTCAGCAGAAGGAGGCATGATAGGGAGCAGCTGCTCCGTACGGAGAATCTGCGTTGCCACGTTCTTAAACTCGTTGTAGATCAGTATTACGCGATCGTATCTGGCCGCGCGAAATTCATCGATAATATATTGCCCGGCTTCAGAAACGTGCTCAAAGTCAAGGTGACTGAACATGTTTCCGTACTGGCTTACTACTTTTACCCCACCTCGTTTGTTGAAGTAATCTGTCGCTTTTCTGCCGATTGGAAGAATCGTTACTTTTCCTTCGCGGAATTGAGCCGAATATTTTTCCTCGATAAGGCGAACAACACCCTTAAAAATGTTGCTGTTGAACGACCCGCACAGGCCACGGTCTGAGCTCACCGCCACGATCAGCACTCTTCCTGTTTCACGAACGGCACTGTACCACGTGTCGGTGTCCGCGTCGGCCTGAGCCGAGGAAAGGTTCTGAAGGATCGAGCCAAGCTTCTGCGCGTAGGGCCTAAGTTGCGTTATGCGGTCCTGTGATTTACGCAGCTTAGCTGCCGCCACCATCTTCATGGCTTTGGTGATCTGCTGCGTGCTGACAACCGAATTTATTCTATTCTTTACTTCCTTTAAGCTGGGCATCTTGCCTGACGATTAAGCGTATTGTTTTGCCAGATCGGTCGCCACCTTTTTGATGGTCTCCACATCAGCATCTTCAAATTTTCCTGCTCTGAGATTGTCGAGCACCGCCTGATGGCTTCCGCGCATAAGCTCGAGAAACTCCTTTTCAAACTGCTTCACTTTCGGAACCGGAACCCGGTCGAGGAATCCTCTTGTAGAGGCCGTGATGATCGCGACCTGTTCTTCAACAGGAACGGGAGCGAACTGATCCTGCTTAAGGATCTCTGTGTTTCTCCGGCCCCGTTCGATGGTCAGTTTAGTAGCCGCGTCAAGATCGGAACCGAATTTTGCAAATGCTTCAAGTTCGCGGAATTGTGCCTGGTCAAGCTTAAGCGTACCGGCCACCTTTTTCATCGACTTGATTTGTGCCGAACCTCCCACGCGCGAAACCGAAATACCAACGTTGATCGCCGGACGTATACCGGAGTTGAAGAGGTTAGTTTCAAGGAAGATCTGTCCGTCGGTAATTGAAATAACATTCGTCGGAATGTAGGCAGACACATCTCCGGCTTGTGTTTCGATGATCGGAAGTGCAGTCAGCGAACCACCGCCTTTCACCAAATGCTTGATGGAAGGGGGAAGGTCGTTCATATTAGCGGCGATCTGATCGTTATTGATAATTTTCGCTGCGCGTTCGAGAAGACGTGAGTGAAGATAGAAAACGTCACCCGGATACGCTTCACGTCCCGGAGGTCTTCTCAGGAGCAGGGAAACTTCGCGGTACGCCACGGCCTGCTTGGAAAGGTCATCATAAACGACCAGCGCGGGCCGGCCGGTATCGCGGAAGAATTCACCAATAGCGGCTCCGGTGAACGGTGCGAAGAACTGCATCGGCGCAGGGTCTGACGCAGCAGCCGATACGATCACCGTGTAGGGGAGCGCACCTGCTTTTTCAAGAGCGGCCGCCACGTTCGCGACTGTCGACGCCTTTTGTCCTACCGCCACATAAATACAGAATACCGGTTGACCACGTTCAAAGAATTCTTTTTGGTTGATGATGGTATCAATCGCAACAGCTGTTTTACCAGTCTGGCGATCACCGATGATCAATTCGCGTTGGCCACGGCCAATGGGAATCATCGCATCGATCGCCTTGATACCGGTTTGCAGCGGTTCGTTAACGGGCTGTCTGAAGATTACACCGGGAGCCTTGCGCTCAAGAGGCATTTCATAAAGATCACCTTTGAGTGGTCCTTTTCCGTCAACGGGTTGTCCCAGCGTGTTTACAACGCGGCCGAGCATACCGTCGCCGACGTTTACCGATGCAATCTTTCCTGTACGCTTAACTGTCGCGCCTTCCTTAATGTCCTTGTAGTCTCCGAGCAATACGGCACCGACGTTGTCCTCTTCCAGGTTCAGCACCAACGCCTGCAGCCCGTTTTCAAAAACAAGCAGCTCCCCGGCCTGCGCCTGCGTAAGGCCATAGATCCTCGCTACGCCATCACCGACAGTGAGGACGGTACCTACTTCCTCCAGTTGCGCATCGGTGCGCGAATGTGCGAGTTGTTCGCGTAATATTGCTGAAACTTCGTCTGGTCTGATCTCTGCCATGTTTGTGAGTCGGTTAAAATTTTATCTGTTCGTCCCGTGCAGGGATTAAAATTCTTTTATGTATGGGTTCTTGCTGAATTCAACCTCAAGTGCGTTCAGCTTACTTTTGATGGAGGTATCAACCTGTCTGTCGCCAACCTTAAGCACAAATCCTCCGATAAGCTCCGGGTCGACTTTTTCGATCATCTCGACTTCCTTCTTTTGAACCAGCTTCTTCACCATTTCCCGGAATTCGTTACGCAGCTTCTCATCGATCGGTGTGGCGGTCGTCAGGTAGGCTTTTCCAATGCCTTTGTAGTCATTGTACGCATTGTGAAACTCCCGCGCGACAACCGGGAGAATTGGCTCGCGATACTTCTTTGAAATCAATTCGAGTATGCCGAGGGTAAGCGCGTTAAATCTTCCTTTAAATAATTGGTTGAAGATCGCAAGCTTCTTATCGTGCTTGATAATAGGATTATGGACCATCAATGCGAACTCGCGATTCTCATCGATCAATCTTGTGAATTCGCGCATGTCGTTATGCACTTCCTCCAGCACGTTTCGCTCCACCGCCAGACTGAGAAGAGATTTTACATAACGGGAAGCCGCCCTTGATTCTGCCATGCCTAGTTAAGTTTTAGCTCGTTAATGTAGGTTTCCACCAACGCGCGTTGCTCCTTGTCGTTAGCCAGGTTTTTCTTCATCAGCTTTTCCGCGATCTCAAGAGAGAACATCGCTACCTGAACTTTGACCTCCTTGAGCGCAGCCTGCTTTTCTATGTTGATTGCCGCGCGCGCATCATCAACGATCTTGTCCGCGGTCTTCTTGGCGTCGGTTTGCGCTTCTTCCATCATCCGGCCTGCAGCTTCACGGGCTTCGCGCATAATTCGCTCCCGTTCTTCGCGCGCCTCCTTCAATAGTTTTTCATTGTCCGCCTTAAGCAGCGAAATTTCCTGCTTTGCCTTCTCGGCGGTATCAAGGGCTGATTGAATTGAAGCCTCACGCTCATTCAATGAAGCAAGTATCGGTTTCCAGGCAAACTTTGCCAGGAAAAGAAACAAGCCCACAAATACAACGAGCTGCCAGATAATAAGACCCGTACCCGGGGTGAGAAGTTCCATATTGTTTTGTTACAGTTTTACTTTTAAAGTGAAACCTGGCTCCGCCAATTGCATTGCCAGGTTTCAGAATTAACTCTTGAAGGAAATCAGCAGACAGATAACCAGCCCGAAAAGAGCGGCTACTTCAATCAGGGCGGCGATGATCAGCATGGCTCCCTGGATCTTTCCAGAAGCTTCAGGCTGACGCGCCATGCCTTCCATTGCGGCAGCACCGATCTTACCGATACCCAGTCCCGCGCCAATTGCGACAAGACCAGCACCGATTCCGGCACCCATGATTGCGTAAGCGATGTCCAATAAAATTGCTAAAAGCATAATTGTATTTATTATAAGTGAAACAAAAGAGTCCTTTTAATGATGATCCTCCGCTTTTGCCATGCCAATATAGAGCGACGTAAAAAGCGTGAAAACATACGCCTGAATTCCCGCTACCAGGATCTCGATCAGATTTATGAATAGCACCACAAGAGAAGAGGCAATGCCGACAAAATAACTCTGAAAGATAAAGGTGAGCGCGATGAGGCTCAATATCACAATGTGGCCCGCCGTGATCGCCACGAACAAACGAACCATCAACGAAATCGGTTTGGTGAAAATTCCGATGATCTCCACCGGAAGAATGACAATTCTGAGCGGCAACGGTACGCCTGGGGTCCAGAAAATGTGAGACCAGTAGGCCTTGTTCCCGCTGACGTTCGTGATAATAAATGTGAGGACGGCAAGCGTCATCGTCACGGCGATATTACCGGTGAGATTCGCTGCGCCCGGGAGCAGTCCCAGCAGGTTGCCAAACAGAATAAAGAAAAACAGCGTCAACAGATACGGCATGTACTTCTCATACCCGTGACCAATATTCGGCTTTACTACTTCATCGCGAACGAAGATAATAATCGGCTCAATGAACGACTGGATTCCTTTCGGCGCTTTGCCGGCATTCCTTTTGTAGGCCCTCGCTACGGAGAGAAAAACAAGAATGAGAATGACTGAATTGATCAGCAGCATCGCGACATTCTTGGTTATTGAAAGATCGAAGACTGCTTCACCGGTCGACTCCAGATATATATGGTTGTGCTCGAGCCGATATCCGTCATAGGGGACCAGTTCGTGGTGCTCGTTATAGAACCTGGCTGATGAGAAGATCTCCAGGCCACGTTCCGCGGAGTACACAATGACCGGAAGGTAAAGGGTACCGCCATGGCCATCCCAAAAATGCCAGATGTGGTCATCGAGTACGTGATGGATAATTACCTCCCCCGCATTGAATTCTTCCGCCTGTGCTGTTTCATGCTGATCCAGGTTGGTTGGAAGCTCCTCCTGAGCCAGTGTGGGAGCGGCTGCAAAAACAAGGAAAAGAAAGAAAAAAAGCGTACTGTGAAAACGGCTTAAAGTGTTGAAAAACACGGTCATCTGGCTTGTTTTGGGGGTTTTCAAATCCGACCGCAAAGGTATCAATTAAACATCCAGAAAAAAATCTTTGGAAAAATTTTTAAGGCTTTCTTGGAGGGCCTGATTCAGCGGGTTTTTCGATACAAAAACGCAATTTCGATGACCGTAAAAACGACGTAAATCACGAGGAATCCGACGGCGTTTGGAATTGCGTTTGGCCGGTCGTGGTAGATCACAACGAAAATGAAAACGCCTCCCAGGATTAGCTTGAGAACCATGGAAAGCAGGTAGAACTGAATGAACAACTCCGGCGCAGCCCGCCGGATCAGGGCAAAGAGGGTAACGGTCAGGAAAGCAAGGAAGGCAAGCGTCTCCCAGATGAATGTGGGGGTACCGCTGAGACCGGGAAAGGGGGAGATCAACCAAATGGTACCGGCAAGTATAGCGACGGTAATTCCGATGGCCGTAAGAAACGGTTTCAAATGCTAGTCCTTATTAATTGAGCGGTACAGCTGATACATCATACCGCCGAAAGCGAGAAATCCGAATAAAAGCATGAATGCCGGGAACGTAAGTCCTAACCATTGATCGAGGCGGTATCCCAGCCAGCCGCATAAGGCGATCGCGATAAGCAGCTGAAAGGCAAGTCCGCTGTATTTCAGGTATGCGTTAGACGGTTTTTGCTTCCGATTGGGCGAGGGTCCGGGTGACGCCATTGTTGTTTTCACCGATTTTGATATCCTTCACAGTTGCCCCCATCTTGCACGTTCCGTTAAATACTGCGCCAGGTTCAACAACCATTTTGCCGGTAATGATATCCCCGTTGATCACAGCCGTGGCCTTAAGTACAAGCAGTTCCGTGATCTCAAGTTTGCCGCGTACTTCTCCTTCTATGTCGGCATTAAGAGCAAGGATGTTTCCTTGTACATGAGACTGATGTCCGAGTGCAACTTTAGATTTGGATTTGATGTTGCCGGCAACTTTGCCTTCGATGCGGATGTTGCCATAGGTCTCAACGTTTCCTTCGAGAAACGTACCCTTACCGATCGTGTTGCTGGAGTTGCTGATTTCCTCTGCAGCCCGTGTCTTTTCTTTTGAGGTTAGCATTAGGTTGGAGTTTAAAAATTGATAAATTCTTCCGGGTTCAGGGAGTTGCCGTTGTTCCACAGTTCAAAATGCAGATGTGGGCCATTCGTTAACTCCCCGCTGTTGCCAACTATAGAGATGATCTCGCCACCATTAACAAAAGTACCAACTTTTTTCAAGAGTTGTGCATTGTGTTTATAGGCCGAGATCAGATTGCCCCGGTGCTGGACCATGATAACATACCCAGCGTCCTGGGTCCAGGACGAAAAAATGACGGTTCCGTCGGCGATGCATTTGACAGGCTCATTTGCCTTCGCGACGATATCAACACCGAGGTGGTTCTTTTTGACGTCGTAACCGTCGGATATGAAACCTGTTATCGGTGTATAAAAGAAAGTTTCTTCCAGTTCACGGTTCTTCGGCCTGGTCAGCGATATCAGCGACAGGCCTGACTTCTCGAAATCTTTTCGGAAAGCAGAATCGTTAGGAGTAGGGTTTAGATTGGTGGGGCGTGTGAACGGCTGGTTCTCGGTGTCAATCGCTACGTTTAATCCTCCGGCGGTGGTGTCGCCGCTCAGCACACGGGTGACGCTGCGAATGAAGAGGTCCTTGCGTTCCACTGCGGCGGCAAGCGAATCGACCGTCTGATGCAGCCCATCCAGCTGCTGACTCATGACGAGTTGCTCGTGCTTTGGATCAAACCAGCGGGCAAGAATAGTCTTGCTCATAAACATGCTCATCGCGAAAAGCATTGTGAACATGATCACAGAAAATAAGATTACCTTGGAATACGTAAACCCAAGACTCGTCCTCTCAGCGAAGTTCTCTTCACTACGGATAATGAGCTGATACCTGGTCGTCAGCCAGTTTGAGAGTGTCTTCTTGGGTCGCAAATCCGGTATTTTGCAACAAAATTAACCCTGATTGACCTCGGGAACAAATTCGGCGGTAAATTTGGGTTGGCTCACGCCGACAGGTTTATTTTTTCTTTGCGCACTTTTACTAATTTTCCTTACTGAAAATATTGCAGCAGCTGATTTTTCGTTCTTTTCAAATGACTAATATGGGTGCGAAGCAGCTCCTTCACCTTATCGCGTTATTGGCTATCATCATTCTGGCCGGATGTTCTCCCCAACGAAGCACCTGGACGAGCAAGGCTTTTCATAATACGACGGCGCATTATAACGGATATTATTACGCGCGTGAAGAATTGAAAAAAGTTGAAGATAAGCTGTGGGCCAGCCTGCAGGACGATTACAACAAAATACTCCGGCTTTTGCCTAAAATCGACTCTTCACTTTATAAGTCAAACGAGAAAGAACTGGAGGAGGCAATTAAAATGGCGTCGATAGCAATTCAACGCCATCCTAATAGCAAGTGGGTTGACGACAGCTATCTGCTCGTCGCTTACGCGCGCCTCTATTCCCTTGACTTCGGCAATACGATTCATACGTTTCAGTACGTCAACAAGAAAAGCAAGGATCCGGACGCCCGCCATAAAGCGATTATTGGTTTGGTCCGGACATACACTGAGCACGGCGAGTTCAACAACGGACAGGCTGCTATTGACTATTTAAGTAAAGAAAAGCTCAACAAAGTTAATCGCAAGAATCTCGCAATCGTCAAAGCATATTTCTATCAGGAGCAGGGCAACCTGGATTATATGGTCCGGAGTTTAGCGGAAGCGGATAACCTTCTGCGAAAGAAAGATAAACCCGGAAGGATCTATTTCATTATCGCGCAGGTTTACCAGAAACTCGGCTTTGAGTCGGAAGCCTATCAATATTACAAGAAAAGCATCGCGACAAATCCTGCGTACGAGATTGACTTCTACGCGCGGCTCTATATGGCCCAGGTTACTGAAATATCCCGTAGCCGAAGCGTTGCCGCGGCACGTAAGTCGTTCAGAAAACTGTTAAAGGACAGCAAGAACAAAGACTTCCGGGACAAGATCCATTATGAAATGGGCATGTTCGAACTCAAACAGAAAAACCTGAATGAAGCGATTTCAGAATTTAACATGGCGGTAAGGCTTGGAAAAAACACGCAGGTGGATGGGGAAGCCTTTCTCCGGCTCGGAGAAATATACTACGATACACTGAAGCAGTATGCGTTGTCATCGGCGTATTACGACAGCGCCATCAGCTCGCTTCCGAAGGACTATGAGGATTATGCCAGGATTAAGGAGAGACAGGAGATTCTGAACGAGTTTGTCGAGAATCTGAAAGTCATTGAATTGCAGGACAGCCTTCTGGCCCTGTCGTCTCTGGACTCAACGGCCCTTCACAAGATGGTCGATTCCGCGTTTCAGGAACGGAAGCGAATTGCCGAAATGGAAGCGAAATCATCGAAGCGGCGATCGAAGCGTGTTCAGATCACAACCGCCTCCACGGATAATGTATTTGCGACCATTGGAGAAAATGAAGAAGGTGACTTTGGTTCACAACAAAGCGCCGGCGGAGCCTGGTATTTTTATAATCCTACCGCCACCGCTATTGGTCAGACCGAATTCAGACGCATCTGGGGCGATGTCGCGCTGGAAGACAACTGGCGTCGGTCGCAGCGTTCCGCCTCAGGTAACGTACGGCAAACAACGGCGCAACTGACTGCCCCCCAGGATCAGGCCAGCCCGGTTGAAGAAGAAGCTCCTGCGGCCGATCCGGTGATCGCAGAATTTAACAAGATCAACGCGCAGATTCCGAGGACCGCTGAACAGAAGGCCGCATCCCTGAAAATGATTGAGGATGCCTATTTTAAACTCGGAGACATCTATTACTTCAAGTTACAGGAGAATGAGAACGCAGTCACGTCGTACAACACCCTGCTCACGCGCTTTCCGGAGTCTCCATACGAGCCGGAAGTGTTATACCGGCTTTACGTGATGCTAAAGGACAGCGATCCGGAAAGAGCTGAATCATACGGAAATCGTCTGACAAGCGAACACCCTGAATCAACCTTTGCGCATCTGCTGGCAAATCCAAATTATCTAGCCGAATCTAAGGAGACAATTCGCAAGCAGGAGAAACTGTACAAGGAGGCTTACGAGCAGTTTAATGAAGGTGAATTCAGTGCATCCATCAAAAGTATTCAGGAAGGGTTGTCGTTGGGCGAAACGTCCTTCAATCCTCAGCTGGAGCTGCTCAATATTCTGATCATCGGCAGAACCGAGGACATCAGTCAATACCAGTACAAACTTGACCAGTTCGTCAAGCAATACGCCGAATTACCCATTGCCGAATACGCCAAAAAATTGCTGGATGCGTCACGCGAATTTCTCGAAAACCGGGAGAAAAGTATTGGAATTCAGTATATCCGTTCATTCGAAGAGCCTCATTATTTCGTTCTTGTCTACAAGAAGTCCGAAAACATTGGAAACAGGGCAGCGATAGCGTTGGAAAAGTTTAACACCGCCAACTTTGCGGAACTGAAGCTTAAGACAAGCAATCTCGAACTCAACGATGAATATATGATCACGCTTGTTGCCGATCTTCCGCGTGTAAGTGCGGCTGTCGAATATGTCTACACATTCGCCGAGAAGCTGCCGGGTATGACTGAGTTACGAAACCATAAATTCAATAATTTTGTAATTACGAAGGATAACTTCGACATTTTTTACCGAACTAAAGGGCTTGATGAATACATCTATTTCTTCGAAAAAAACTACCCGCTCAAAAACCCGTAAAACGCCCGTCATTTCAGATTCCCTTTTTAAAAAGATTATCAGGGGCATCTGGATCGGCTTTTTGGCACTGATTGTGGCGATCCCGTTGTACGTGTTCAGCGTGAGCATTGACTTGTTCGGTCTCTTCGGAGGAATGCCAAGCCTGAAAGCAATCGAGAATCCGGAAAATGATCTGTCCTCGGAATTGATCAGCGCAGACGGCGTTTCGTTAGGACGTTACTTTCGCTACAACAGGAGTCAGGTGTCTTACGACCAGCTCTCGCCAGACCTCGTTAACACGCTATTGCTTTCAGAGGACCATCGGTTCTACGAACACTCCGGCATGGACTTCTGGGCCTATCCCAGGGTTTTGTTCGGAATTATCACATTCAATAACAAGGGCGGTGGAAGTACCATCACCCAGCAATTGGCAAAAAATCTTTACACAATAAATCCCGAGCTCGACGGGCACCTTGCCAAACTGGGGCGATTACCCCGTCGTATTATTCAGAAAACAAAAGAATGGATCATATCCATTCATCTTGAAAAGAATTTCACGAAAGAGGAGATCATCACGATGTATCTCAACACAAGCGACTTTAGCAGCAATGCCTACGGAATCAAGGTCGCAGCCGAAACATATTTTAATAAGCAGCCGGCTGACCTCAATCTCCAGGAATCGGCGGTACTGGTAGGGATGCTGCAGGCACCCTCGTTTTACAACCCTCAAAACAACCCTAACAACGCCCTCTCTAAGCGCAATGAGGTACTTTACAAGTTATACAACTACAAGTACATCAAGACCCGGGAGGAATACGATTCCATCAAGGCATTGCCGATTGAGTTGCAATTCGCGGTACAGAACCAGAACCAGGGACTAGCCACCTACTTCCGCAATATCCTGCGCAACGACCTCATGGCCTGGTGCAAGGAGCACGGCTACGACCTTTGGGATTCGGGTCTTAAGGTATACACGACGATTGACAGCCGGATGCAGCGCATGGCGGAAGAAGCCATGGCCGAACACATGTCGAAACTTCAGTCGGACTTCGTGCGCGAATGGAAAGCGCGCGGGAGGAATCCCTGGACGGATGAAGATACCGGAGCTGAAATCAAGAATTACCTCGAAAAGAAAATCCGGAATACCGACGCCTACAGAGCACTCGCAGCCCGCTACGGAGAAGGTTCAGACTCACTTAAAATCATGCTCAAGCTGAAGAAACCGATGCGGGTATTTACGTGGAAAGGCGAGCGCGATACGTTATTCAGCTCCATGGATTCGCTGGCCTATTACAAAAAGTTTCTCCAGGCGGGGATGATGTCGATGGATCCCGAAACCGGGGCTGTCAAGGCCTGGGTTGGCGGTCTGAACCACAAATTCTTCAAGTACGACCACGTAAAACAAAGTACGCGTCAGCCGGGCTCGACCTTCAAGCCGTTTGTATACGGCACCGCGATCGAAGCCGGCTTTTCACCATGTATGGAATTGCTTGACATCAGCCCGACAATCAAGGTTCCCGGAGGAACATGGAACCCGCTTAACGCAGACGGTACACGCGGATCTGGTCAGAAGCTCAATCTGCGTCAGGCGATGGCGCAGTCACTGAACTCCATTACCGCCCAGGTGATGCAGCGGGTAGGACCTCCGAACATCGTCGACTTCGCGAAGCGCCTCGGAATAAAGAGTAAACTCGATCCGGTACCCTCCATCTGTCTCGGAACCAGCGACGTTTCCCTCTATGAAATGGTAGCCGCATATTGCGCATTCGTTAATCTCGGCATTCAGATCGAACCTTATTACATCACACGCATCGAAGACAAGAACGGCAACGTTATTGAGAACTTCGTTCCACGGACGAAACAGGCCCTTGACGAGAAGACCGCTTATAAAATGGTCTACATGCTTCAGGGCGGTGTGCAGGAGGCCGGGGGTACATCGCTTGGCCTCAGCCGCGAATTAAAGGAAAATAACGAGATCGGTGGAAAGACAGGTACCACGGACAACGCATCGGATGGATGGTATATCGGTGTCACGCACAACCTTGTAACCGGCGTATGGGTAGGTGGCGATGAGCGAAGCATCCGCTTTCCTAACTGGACGTTTGGATCCGGTACGCGGTCAGCGCGACCGATCTGGGACAAATACATGGTCAAAGTGTACCGCAGTCCTGAGACCGGCTATCCGAAAGGGTTTTTCCGAAGACCTGCAACGGGGCTCGACATGACACTTGATTGCTCCCGATACGACGAAACCACCATCGAAGGCGAAGAGGTTGAAGAAGCAGAAGAAATGTGGATGCCAAACTGATCCAGCATGGAACATGACCCACTCAAGGAAGTCGTGTCCCGATTGCCTGAATCGCCAGGTGTCTACCGTTTCTACAACGATGGTGATGAACTCATCTACGTTGGCAAAGCAAAAAGCATCCGCAAACGCGTAAGCAGCTACTTCAATAAGCAGGCCGGGGTTAATCGTAAAACGCTTCGTCTCGTTTCCGAGATTGCACGCATCGATTATACGATCTCCAATACCGAGTTTGACGCCCTGCTGCTGGAGAACAACTTCATCAAGCAGAACCAGCCCAAGTATAACATTCTCCTTAAGGACGACAAGACCTTTCCCTACATCTGTATCCTCAGGGAACGGTTCCCACGGATCATCTATACACGAAAATATAATCCCGAACAAGGCGAATACTTCGGCCCCTACAGCAGTGTCGTGGCGATGAAGAACGTACTCGATCTCGTTCGGAAACTCTATACTATACGCACGTGTAATCTGCTGTTGAGCGCGGCGAACATCGAACAGAAAAAGTTCAAGATCTGCCTCGAGTACCATATCGGAAACTGCAAGGGGCCGTGTGAGGGACTCTATGACGAAGCGTCGTACCTGAATGAAATCGAACAGGCACGCAACATACTGAAGGGAAACATCAGCATCGTTTACGATTACTTCACGGAGCAGATGAAGACCGCGGCTGCGGGCATGGAATTCGAGAGAGCGCAGTTCTACAAGGACAAACTTGATACGCTGGAGCGTTTCCAAAGCAAGTCCCTTGTGGTGAACCGCGCACTCACCGATATCGATGTGTTCACCATTACCAGTCAGGAAGCATACGCGTACGTGAACTACCTTCAGATCAAAGAGGGCTCTATTGTTTTCTCCAAGACAGTCGAATTAAAGAAGAAACTTGATGAGCCGGACGACGAACTTCTTAGCCTGGCGATTGTCGAGATGCGTCAGCAAACCGGCAGCACGAACCGCACCGTCTTCAGCAACGTGCCGGTTGTCGTATTGGAAGAAGCGGTTGAGAACGTAATACCTAAGATCGGTGACAAAAGGAAACTGGTTGAACTCTCCCTTAAGAACGCGCTTGAAATGCAACGGGAGCGTCTGGCTCTCCGTGAGGGTAAGAAGAGCCGTCAGCGTGAAGTGCTGACGATATTGCAGAAGGACCTTCAACTGCCGCATACACCGACGGTGATCGAATGCTTTGACAACTCCAACTTCCAGGGATCGACACCCGTTGCATCCATGGTACGTTTTGTCGATGGCAAGCCTGACAAAAAGGGATACCGCCATTACAATATCCGTACCGTTGAGGGGCCAAACGATTTCGCGTCGATGAAAGAGATCGTAGGACGGCGGTATAAACGCCTCCTTGAAGAAGGAACTCCCCTTCCGGATCTGATCCTCGTTGACGGCGGCAAAGGCCAGCTGAGCAGCGCCTGCGAAGCACTGAAGGAATTGCAGGTCTACGGGCGCGTGCCCATTGCCGGAATTGCGAAAAAGCTCGAGGAGATCTATTATCCGGACGACCCCTTTCCACTGCTTATTAACAAGAAATCACCGGGGTTGCTGCTTATCCAGCATATCCGCGACGAAGCCCACCGGTTCGCTATTACTTTTCACCGCCAGAAGAGAAGCAAAACACAACTGACCACGTCTTTGGAAGGATTGGAGGGTGTCGGCAAAAAGACGGTTGAGAAGCTGCTCACTCACTTCCGTTCCGTGAAGAAAATTAACGAAGCACCAATCGAAGAGATCGCCAGACTCGTCGGAAGAAAAAAGGCTGAACAGATCAAAGGGCAGCAAAAGGAAAAGGAGGCCTAAACCTCCTTTCCCAAACTCAATATCAAAGGCGAAAACTTAGAACTCCCACAAATTGTGCTCCTTCTCCATTAGCTTCATCTCTTCCCACTCGCGGGCCCACACGCCTTCGCGATAAGGTCTTCCGTTAGCGCGGTAGGTATCGTCGAGCGTTTCGTCATCCGGATTCTGTCTCTTGTAGATCGATCCATGGAACAAGCGCAGCAGGAACGCGTCTGCAAAGTTCTTGTTCTGGGCCGAGTTGTGCGGATTGAACCACACCGCTTTCGGAATATTGTTCCGGAACAGCTTCTCAAGGTCCTTGTACTTAAACCAACCCAGCGAAACATCAAGACCGGTATTCGTTTTCTCTCCCGGAATCAGGATTTCGATTCCCTGAATATCATAGTACAAACGTGACCTGCGCCGGTCGAAGATAATGTCTTCCACCATGTTTGCCTTGGTCATGTCCGTCACCAGATACTCAAGTCCGCCGCCCTGGGTAGTTGCCGCCCAGGCATCGGCTGCCTGATCGGTACCCGGAGCCTCTCCGCGGGTATCGCGAAGTGCCCGGTAGTTCTTTCCATTGTAGGTCACGATGTCCTCCGAATAATAATCGTAGGCCGGATCCCAGTTCGGATAGGTAACTGCCTGTTCGGCGATCAACCGATCCAGGAAATCCTGCTTGGACAGCTTCGTGATCAGGGAATCACTCGAATAGATATCCGGCAATTCACCCGACTTGACCGCATCGACAATGAGCTTGCTCAGCTCGCCATTCCTCGCAAAAAATCCTTTATTCTGTTTTTCGCGCAGATCCAACGTGCGCCATACACGCACCTTGTAGAGCTGCTCGTACAGCGGAATCGGATTCAGCGAGTTAGGATTGTACTGCACTTCAAGATCCTGCACTTCCTGTGCGAAAACGGACCCTGTTGCGGCCAATAATACAATGGAAACTATTTTTTTCATCTGTTAATGAATAGGAATCTGAATAATACCACTTGAACCTTTTACGTCCACGCGCTCTTCTTCATCGGTAAAGGTTCTTCTGCTAACATCACGGATGTCAACGATGATCCTGTCTCCAGGTCTCGCCTGGCTGATCCATGCGCGCAGGTCAGGCGTTTCATTCGTTGCGTTCACAGTCTGTACGGCAGTCGTTCCCCGGCCAAGGCTAACTTGGGCACGTTTGATGCGATAGCGCGCGTCTTTGGGAACCTCTTCCTTGAAGTTCTGGTCCGGCTCAGCCACAAAGCGAAGGTTCGCGATCTGGTTTGCACGGATACCCTGGCGAAGGTCAACCGGTTGATTACCCACGTACGCGATGTAGCGGGGATCCGGGATAAGCTTCACGTCAAAAGGCTGGGTACCGATCGGCGTTCCGCCATTGCTTACTGCAACGGAGATTTTACGCTGCTTCGGGATGATGGTCACGCGGCCTGCTTTCTCACCTTTAATGATTTGAGCGCTTGCTCCGGCGCTGAAGCTCGGATTATATGCTGTGCCAAGTGCCGGAACCTCGATGAGTACCGTGTTACCGCAGTTCATGTAAAGCGTGGGGGCATTGCCGGTTGTTACTTTGATGGTAGGCTGAGCGACGGTGTATTCAACAGTCTGCTTGAATTCCTGATCGTTCATCATAATCTTTGCCTCGAAGCTCTTCTTTGCAAAACCCTGCGCATCATAGCCTCCGCCTGAAGCGGTAAATTCAATCTTACCCATCTTCACGTTCGTTGCCGGATCTGCTTCAACGGGCAGCGCGCTTCCATTCATGAAAAACTCAGGATTAATAGCGCTTGATGAGCCGGTAAGGAACAGGTCTGCCTGATACTTGGCACCAGCTGCCACTACTGAAGATACAGGTCTGACAAGAGGAACAAACTGATCCAGACGGAACGAACCTACTTCGGCCTTGGCCTGAAGTTCGGCAAGAGCACGAGCCTCGTACTCAAGGATCTCAGTCTGGTGCTGTGTCACAGAAGCTAATGCAGCGACCACAGGGGTGTTCTCGAACGTAAATTCAAGGAAGCTCTTGCGGGAATGGTCAGGATCTGACGCGAAAAGCGGCATTTCCTTCGGCGCCTTTGCGATCTTCTCATATTTGCTTCCTGTATATTCCTCAAGCTTTGCCACATACTCATTCAGTAACTTCTCATAGTTCACGCCTTCCTTCTCCGGAGAATTTACATCAATCATCATGGTTGCGACAGCCGATCCATGATTGTTAATAACCTTTTCATTCAGCTGATCCGAATCAACCTTCTCCATCATCCTTCGCTTCAATCCATCGATGTACTCCATCGTAGACTTCGTAAGGTCGCGCACTTTCTGTGCATTATCTTTTGCCGCCAGGACATTGGCCTTCTGGCTTTTCCCAGCCTCCTGAATCAGATTTTGCAGAGCCTGACTGTTCTTGTGCTCAGCCTCTGTAATCATCGTACCCATCGTACCAATGATAATCGCAAACTTCTCCAGGACGGCGTTACTGACGTTCAGCGCCAGAAGGGCGGTGAGTACCAGGTACATCATCCCTATCATCTTCTGACGCGGAGTTTCTTTTCCACCTGCCATGTTTAATCTTTTATCTTTTTAACGAGATTATCTAAACTAAATTTTGCCAAATCAGGCCTGGCCGCCACCTTTCATTGCGGTGAGCATGCTGCCATACACCTTGTTCAGCGAGGTCAGGTTGTCTGTGAGCTTACCAAGCTCATTCGTAAACTTGGCCGTGTTGTCACCAACCTTTGAAAGACCGTTCATTGCGCCCGTTAGGCTTTCATAGAACTTATTCATGTTCTTCACATGGCTGTCGGCATCCTTCAATTCCATTTCATACACTGCGTTAAGTGACTGCAGGTTCTTTGTCACCTTCTGCACCTGTGAGTGATATTCACCGGCATCCTTGGAGGCCTCTGACATGCTGGAAACCGCCTTGATAGCCACATCGTAAGACTTGTTCATTTCGAGCAGCTGGGTAGACGCTTTTTTCACGTTCACCGCGTAGTCGTTTGTTGCAACGGCTGCATCGGAAATATTTGCCATTTTCTTTGCTGAATCAGCAAGATTCGTCAGGCCTTTGCCAAGATTGTCAAGAAGCTCAGGTCCGATTTTCGCCTTCTCCAGAGAAGCATCGAGTTGCTGAGTCAGGGAAGCGCCTGACTTATTCGAAATCCTGGTAGGTGTAGCAGGAGCTTCATAGTCTTCAGAGAGTTCAGGATATACCTTTGACCAATCCACTTCCTGATGAGGGGGTTCAAACGCACTTAGAAAGAAGATCGCCGCTTCTGTCAACAGACCAATCATAAGCATCAGGTCCGCACCTTCAATGTGAAGGATTTTAAATAATGCACCAACGATAACAACTGCTGCACCAATACCATAAACTTTTGGCATTATGGTTTTGTAGAGTAGTTCAACAAATCCGCCTTTTTTCTTACTCATTGTAGTAATGGTTTAAATTTTGCCTTTTGATATGAAAATTCAGAGAGTTTTCCAAGATTAAAATTCCTGACCTGAGGAACGTCCGAGGTGCGTAAGCGCACAACGGAAACCGATATACGCACGCGTCGAATCCCGGAATTCAAACGTCCTCGTTCCGGTTTCGAGATAATACGCAACATCCTTCCATGAACCGCCGCGAACAACTTTTTTCGGAGGTACGCGCTCGTCATATTGTGAGCTCTCAGGATTGGTACGCTTGTCTATGTACTGCGGGTTAAGATCCCATACCGTCGGAACTGACGCCGGATTGAAGTCGTCGAGACACCATTCCGAAACATTGCCCGCCATGTCATAAAGTCCGTAGTCGTTAGGGAAGTAAGCTTGAACGGGTGACGTATAAGCAAAACCGTCATCGTAAAAGTTCCCGCGTCCGGGCTTAAAGTTAGCCAGCATACAGCCTTTTGAGTTACGGATGTACGGATTCCCCCATGGATATTTAGCAAGGTCGCGTCCACCGCGGGCCGCATATTCCCATTCCGCTTCGGAAGGAAGACGGAACTCAGGCATCGGGAAGTCACCTACGCTCTTCCGGTAATCATTAAGGTAGGCTGTTCTCCACTGACCGAAGTATACGGCGGCATCCCAATCGATACCGACAACCGGATAATCGTCGTATCCCGGGTGCCAATAGTAGTAATCCTGGATCGGATCTCCCATGTGGTGCGCGAAGTCGCGTACCCAGGCAGTTGTATCGGGATAATAGCGTTGGCGGAACGTTTCGGCATCAAGGGTTTCAAAGCCCTCAATGGTACCGTTGTCAACCAGGAAGAAATTGGTAAACTGGCGATACTCGTTGTTGGTGATCTCAGTATCATCCATGAAGAATGAACCAATCGTAACCTGCTTGTTGAAGTTAATTTGAGTCGATGCAGGATCTTCGTCTGCCTGACCCATGTGGAAGGTTCCGGCAGGAATTGGTACCATCCCGTAGGGGACTGTCATGACCCAGCCTTCGCGGCCCGGGACTCCAACAAGTTCACCCTGGTCGCCACCACCTCC